>JAYZVA010000206.1:0-47516 GCA_036156175.1 Myxococcota bacterium | reverse complement strand
ATGGGCCTGTCAACCGCGGTGGAAATGCCAGTTTACAGCACTTTCGCGCTCGATTGCGCCGCTTCGTGCGGGTCCCGCGCAAGGGTCGGAGGCCCGGGTGTCCGATCCACTGCGAGGCAGTGGGCGATCGGAATGGATTTTTTGGTTGGGTGTCGTGGTCGTAGGGAGGTACAATTCCATCGTGACCCGGAGCTTTCCTATGATTGATGCGCGAACGCGGTGTTCGACTTCGACATGTTGGGTCACCCGTGCCGGCTCAGCGTGCTGGCGCGGCCGAGTCCCGCCGGACGGCGGCGCTCTACACTCGTGCATGACTGGTGGATGTCACGAGTGGCGGGTCGGGACCCGCATCCACCAACCCCACACCAGATGAAGGAGGTGATCCAGTGAATAAACCCTACGTGCTATGCAAGGTGATGACACCGTAGCTAGGACCATTTCCTCGTAGATCTGGTTGTGGTAACCCCACTAAAGACGAGGACTGACCGGCTGCAATCCCGGTCATCACCGAACCCCGAGAGGCTCCGGGTAGCACTGCCCGGGCGGCAAGAAGTCCGCAGTGAGAACCAGAAACGGTTCGTCCTCTCGGGGTTTTTCTTTGGATCGGCGCTCCGTGGTACGCTGCAGCATCGGAGGGACCCTGGATGGATGCCGAAGACTTGGTGGGATTGGACAGGCTTGCGCGCTCGCTCGCGCGGCAAGTGGCTCGGATGCCCGCGCCAACCTTGATCGCCGTGCACGGTGCGCCAGGAAGCGCGAAACGCGACTTTCTTCGGCGACTCAGCACGCTGGTCGCGGATCCGCGTTCGCTCGAACTCATGCCGGGGCGAGAGCTGTACCCCGAGGTGATTTGGTTTGATGCATGGGCCTACTCCAAGCAAGGAAACGTGCTGGCTGGCTTGGTGTCGCGCATCGCTCGCCACGGCCCCGGGGGGACTGCCCTGTCCGACCGTGCCCGCGACGTGGTGGCGCAGATCAATCGGCTGGATTTCTCCGACGCCAACCCAGGGAGTCCCGGCCCGGCGCTCACCGAGGGTGAGGTCGAGCCCGTGGAGCGGTTGCAGCAAGGGTTTGCAGCCCTGCTGCGGAACGTGCGCTCGGGGCGCTCGGGAACGGTTTGCATGGTGGTTGAAGGGCTCGACCGGCTCCGACCGGATGTGCGCTGGCAGGTGCTCGATGGCATCCGCCTGATGATCGGCACCGAGGCAGAGGTGGCGGTGCTGGTCGCCGTGGGCGCGCAAGCGACCGAAATGGCGGCACGGTATGCGGAGGGCGACCTCCCCGGCGCCAGCATCGACCAGGTGCTCAATGACCTCTTCGATCTGTCCATCACGATACCGAGCCTCGAGGTTCGCCGAATTGGGTCGATGCTCCAGCGTCATCTGGGTGCCGATGAAGCGGTGCTCCGGCGCGCGTTTGGACCCGATGCGGTTCGGGGTTTGGCCGCCGCGGTGGCGCACAGGCCACTCGGGTCACCGCGGTTGATCTACCGGTTGGTGCAGCGCGTCTTGCTGCTTGCCGAGTACGCGTTGGAATCCCAGAATCAACGCGAGCTCACCGAGGCACAGTGGTGCTGGGTGATCGTTTCCGAGCGGTGGCCCGCATTTCGACGGACCATGATCCGCGGTGGAAAGCGCCGGTGGAAGGGCTTGTCGATGGCGGTGACGGCGCTTGCTTCGGCGGCGCCGGCCGCGACCCACGACAGCGAGATGGCCTCGCTGCTGTTCGCAGACCCCATTTTGAGCGAGTACCTGAAGCTGCATGCCGAAGGGTTTGAGCGCGACTCGGAAGGAATTTTGTGGCTGGAGAACCTTCTTTTGTCGTCGGGCCTGTAGTCATGGATCGGATGCGTGCCGGGCTCGTGGTGGGAAAAGCGCTGCTGGGGATTGGCCGCGCGGTGAAACCATGGGTTCCGTCATCCATTCGAAAGGCTGTTGACGACCGATTCTTCGGAGCGGTGTTTCAGGTCACCCGTGTCACGAACGACAATTACAACTCCGGGACCAAAGAGAGACCTGGCACGCCCGACGAGAACAGATAGGCAAGCCGTCATCGAGGGTGGCCCCATGGCAGAAATTTTTGGAGAGCGACTGGCGCGGGCGGTGCGACGCACCAACACCTGTGCGGTGGTGGGACTCGACCCGCACCTGGACCGATTTCCGAAGCCCTTGAAGGCTCGGTTTGCGGGCAGGGAAGGGGGCTCGTTTCGGGCGGAGGCGGCCCGCGCCGTGGTGGAGTTCAATCGGATGGTGATCGATGCGGTTGCCCCCATTGTGCCCGCCATCAAGCCCCAGTTCGCGTTTTACGAAGCACTCGGCGCCCCCGGATTCGCGGCGCTTGAAGAAACCTGTGGGATGGCGCGGGACGCGGGACTGTTGATCGTGGGCGATGCAAAACGGGGCGACATTGCAAGCACCGCCGCAGCCTATGCCCAATCCATTCTTGCGCCGGATGGCCCGTTTCATTGCGACGCAGTGACGGTCAATCCATGGATGGGTGCCGACACGCTCGACCCGTTCTTGGACGTCTGCGCGCGCACCGGTGGTGGTCTCTTTGTGCTGGTCCGCACGACCAACCCGGGCAGCCGCTGGCTGCAACATCACGGCCAGCCCAGTGCGGCCGAGCGGGTCGCGCGGGAACTTGCAGAGAAAGGCCGCGAACTGACCGGCTCGAGTGGGTGGTCGAGCCTGGGAGCGGTGGTTGGCGCGATGACGGGGGATGAAGCCGCACACCTGCGGGAGTGCATGCCGGGCGCGTGGTTTTTGGTTCCCGGAGTGGGGGCTCAAGGCGGCAGCACGACCGATGCCCTTGCCGGTCAGCGGTCCGATGGCATGGGGTGCTTGGTCAACTCGAGTCGCGGCGTGCTGTACCCGCCCGAAGCGGCCATTGAACGGTACAATGAAGCGCCACAAGAGTTCATATCTGAAATGGCCAAAGCCCACGCCGAACGCTTTCAATTGGACGCTTGACGCCCGACCAACTGGCCATGGACTGGCGGACACCAACGGAGGGCCTCATGTGGTCGCGGCCCCCGTTCCCGCGGTGCTTGGAAGTCCGGTGTTGGAGCCAACCGGATGCGACGCGAAACCCGAACTGGACGAGACGAGGGTCACGGAGGTGTTGATCCGGGGAGAGGGGATGCGCTACGTTGCCCACGACGCCCTTCCGGCGGGTCGCCATGCGGTCGCCTCGGAAACCGACACGCGCGTCACAGTTTTGGATTTTGGCACCAGCCGGGCGACGGCGAAGTGAGCGCAGCGAACGGCTGCAAGCGATAGGGGCGAGCCATGAACATTTTGGTCACGGGTGGTTCTCGCGGGATTGGGCGCGCCATTTGCTTGGAGCTTGCGGCGCCGGGCCGGCGGATCTTGATCAACTATCTGCGCAACGAGGCTGCTGCCCAAGAGACCGCGGCCGCGGTGGAAAGTCGGGGTGCGGAGGCGCTGGTCGTGCAAGGAAACGTTCGGTCAGAGGACGACTTGAAGCTCCTGGCTTCGGCCTTCGATCGCGTGGACTTGCTGGTTCACAATGCGGCCGTGGGGGCGTTGCGGGCACACGACGCGATGCGCACGACCCACTGGGACCTCACCTTGGAGAGTTCGCTCAGGCCGTTCTGGTTGCTCACCAAACTGGCGCCGCTGGCGGATGGGGCATCGGTGATCGGCGTGTCCAGCTTGGGCTCGAGGCGGTTCACCCCCGGCTACGCGGCGATGGGTGCGTCGAAAGCAGGGATGGAAGCCCTCACTCGGCAGCTGGCTGTCGAACTGAGCCCGCGCGGCATTCGGGTCAACACGGTGTGCGGCGGCCTGATCGAGACCGAAACACTGGATTACTTTCCCGACAAAGACGAGTTGGTTGATTTTGCCGTGCAGCGCACCCCCATGGGCCGACTTGGGCAGCCGGAAGACCTCGCACGGGTGGTGGCCTTTCTTGCCTCGGAAGCGGCCGGATGGATCACCGGTCAGGTGATCGTGGCGGACGGCGGGTTCTCCGTGCTGTGAGCTTGTTATGGGTCGGTTCGGGAGGCGGAATGTCGGCACTGAATCTTGACCTGACGGGAAAGACGGCCCTGGTCTGCGGTGCGTCCGCAGGGATTGGTCGTGCAACGGCCTTGGCCCTCGCGGCCCACGGGGCTGCCATTGTGGCCTTGGCGCGGCGGGTGGATCGGCTCGAGTCGCTGATGGACGACCTCGCCGCCGGAGGTGCGCGGTCCCCGCGCTTCATTGCGGCGGATCTGGACGACACCGATGGTCTCGCCGCCGCAGTGGCCGGCGTTGAAGCGCACATCCTGATCAACAACACGGGGGGACCGCCCGCGGGGCCCTTGACCGCGGCAACCGGTGACGACCTGCTCCGCGCGTTTACCCGCCACATCGTCGGCGCCCAGACCCTGGTTCAAGCATTGCTTCCGAGCATGGAGGCCGCTGGGTATGGTCGGATCATCAATGTGCTCTCGACCTCTGTGCGGGAGCCCATTCCCAACCTCGGCGTCAGCAACACCATTCGAGGTGCCATGGCCAGTTGGTCCAAGAGCCTGTCCAAGGAGCTCGGCCCCGGCATCACCATCAACAATGTGCTTCCGGGATTCACCGACACGGAGCGGCTGACCACCCTGAAAGCCGCCGTGGCCGAACGCACGGGTGCCACCGAAGACGCGGTGTTGGCGGGCTGGATTGGTCGAGTGCCGGAAGGTCGGCTGGGCCGCCCCGACGAGTTGGCCGGGGCAATTGCATTTCTTTCATCTCCAGCCGGGGCATACATCCGCGGCCAGAGCCTGGCTGTCGATGGCGGTCGGCTCAACGCAATTTAGGAGGCGGCGTGGATTTTGATGTGTTCTTCTCGATCTCGCAGACGCCCGTGGGCGGGGTCACGCCGAATGAAGCCACGATGTTCTCCAATTTTTTCGAGCAGGTCGAGGCCGCCGACGCCCTCGGGTACGGCACCGCATGGATCGCCGAATCCCACCTGAGCACCGAAGTCCAGAAGAGCCACGCGAACCCGGTTGTTCCGCATTGGCAGGGCGAAATCGGCCTCAACACCGACATCTTTCAGATGGCGCATCGGGTCTTTTCTCGGACCCGCAACATTCACGTGGGTTCGGCGGTCATGAACTTGGTGTGCAACGGCGGACCGGTTGCCCGTGCCGAGCAAATCGCGGCATTCTGCGCGTTGCACGGAATGGACCCACAGGAACGCCGACGGCTGTGTGTCGGGTTTTCGGCCGGCCGCTTTCAGTTCATGAATCGAGCCTACGGAATTGTGCCTCGAAACGACGTGGAAGCCGCCGCGTGGCCCGCGCTCCGGGGGCAGGTGTTTGGTGAAGCGTGCGAGATCTTTTTGCGGTTGCTGCGGGGGGATGTGTTGAGCAGCGATGATGTTCGCGAGACCCGACTGACGCGCGCCAACTTCCGGTCCGATGACGACTGGGAGCGCGTCAAGGAGGCCGCCGGAACGCCCACGGCTGAGGCGGTGCACATCGACCGACGCTGGAAGTTTGATGCCCTCAAGATTGTCCCCGCCGAGTGGCGTCGCGAGCTGCTGGAGCTGATCATCGGAAGCCACGATCCCCGGCTTCAGGTGGATGTGAATCGCTACATGCCGGTGAAGGTCTTCAACCTCTCGATCACCCAACCCGAGGTCATCGACGCAACCCACGAGCGGATGCAGGACGCGTTTCATCCCGATGGTGGTGCGTGGGTGCGTCCGCACATGCCCCGAACGGTGATGGTGTTTCTCAACGATCAGCCGGGCCTCACGCCGTCGCAGCAGAGCTCCGCGGCGCGCGAGGAGGCGAATGCCGCACTGGGTGCCTACTGGACGGCTCTGGAGGGCACACTCGACCCGTCCAAGGTTGCTCGCGCTGCCGACAACGCCGTGATTGGCAATGCCGCAGAAGTGGCCCAACAAATCCGGGAACGGTTTCATCCCGACGATCGGATCATGCTCTGGTTCGACTTCTTCAATCACGACTCGGACAGAGTGGTCGCGAACATGGAAGCCTTCCGTCACAACGTCATTCCCGCGGTGTCGGCGTGAAGACCCCCTCTGCGGTTGCCCCCGGCCGACCGGGCGCTGAGGTGTACCCGTCCAATCCGCTTGGGGAGTCGATCGAAGGCGTGCCGACGGGACGAGAGGTCGAATGGGAGCCCCTTGTGGACTACCGCCGGAATGGCGTCAGCGAGACCACAATTCACGGCGCGGTCGCATGGGCATCCGGTGATGCGCTCATCCACAGCTTCGGCGGCAACGTCCTGTGCTACGGCCGCAGCATGATGAAGCCCATCACGATGAAGGTGTTCGCGGATGAACTCGATGGCGAGTTGAACTGGAAGCAGAAAGCCATCGCAGTGGCCAGCCACAACGGCGACACCGAACACGTTGCGACGGCTCAGTCCATTTTGTCCCAGTCGGAGTGGGGCCTCATGCAGACGCCCCTGGACGTCCCCTTGGTGCAGTTCGGTCGCCAAGTTCGGCGGAAACGACGCTGGTTTCACACCTGTTCGGGCGAGCATGCGGCCATTCTGCGAGGATGCCGGCTGCGAAACTGGGATCGGGTGGGGTACACCCTCCCGCATCACCCGCTCTTGCCCGCATTCGTCGATGTCTTGCGCCGCACGCTGGGGCCGGACTGGACGCCAAAGCGCGTGGCCCGCGACGGCTGCGGGTTGCCGACCGTGTCAAACACGGTCGCGGAACTGGCGCTGCTCTACGCACGATTGGTGGTTGAAAAAGAAGACGACTGGATTTGGGAGGCGATGGTTCGGAATCCAGACTTGGTGGGTGGGTTCAACCGGCTGGATTCCACGATCATCAAAGCCGGTGCGGGCCGAGTCATCGCCAAAGAGGGCGCGGACGGACTGCTGGGACTCGCCATCGAGCACCCCGACTACCCAGACGGCCTGGGCGTTGTGGTCAAGATTGCGCACGGCTGGAACTCGTCTGCAACCTGGTACATCGCCCGCGCGATTCTGGGCGTGCTCGGAATCGAGCTGAGAAATCCCTATCCATTGCACCGACAAAAGGCCTTCATCGTGCCCGGGATCGTGCCCGACGCCCTCGCTCCCCGACTCAACGAGACCCTCACCTGGGACGAGTGGGATCCGGACGACGACCGTTGGTTCTACGACTGGGACCAGTATCTTGCCCGGGAGGCGGAATGACCACGCGGGCAATGAACTTCATCGACGGACGGTTTCAGGCGGCGCTCTCGGGGCGGATGCTCGACAACCACTCCAGCATCACGGGTCGGGTGTTGTCGACCATTCCGCGTTCTGATGCGTCCGATGTGGAGGCGGCTGCAACGGCGGCCGCCGCCGCGAGAACGGGCGAGTGGTCGCGCTGGACGGTGGAGGACCGCGCCCGACTCCTCGAGGCCGTGGCCACGGCGATCGAGGGACGGACGAACGAGATCGCGGGCATCGAATCGCAAGACACCGGCAAACCCCTGCGGGTTGCGGCCTCGGTGGACATTCCCCGAGCCGTGGCCAATTTCCGGTTTTTTGCCAGTGCGATCCGGCAGCACCACGATGGCGCCCATGAGATGGCCGCGGCGATCAACTACACGCTCCGCAGACCCGTCGGCACGGTCGGCTTGATCACACCCTGGAACCTGCCGCTGTATTTGCTGACCTGGAAAACGGCTCCGGCGCTGGCGATGGGGAACACCATCGTCGCAAAGCCCAGCGAAATGACGCCGATGACGGCCACAGTGTTGGCCGAAATTCTCGATGAAGTGGGCCTGCCCCCCGGCGTGTTCAATCTGGTTCATGGATTGGGCCACGAGGCGGGCCAAGCGATCGTGGAGCACCCGGAAGTCTCCGCCATCTCGTTCACCGGAGGGACGTCCACCGGTGCCATTGTGGGTCGGACGGCCAGCGAGCGGTTCAAGAAGGTCAGCTTGGAGCTTGGCGGAAAGAACGCCACGGTGGTCTTCGGCGACTGCGATCTGGAGCGCACCATCGCAGGGGCAGCCCGGGCGGGGTTCACCAACCAAGGGCAAGTGTGCCTTTGCGGGTCTCGCGTGCTTGTGCACGACTCGATCTACGACGAATTCGTTGCCCGGTTTGTCGACCATGTGCGCGCGATGAAGGTGGGCGATCCGGCCGATCCGGAGGTCAGTCTTGGGGCGGTCATCTCCGCGGAGCATCGCGACAAGGTCGAGGCCTACATCGACCTGGCGCGCTCGGAGGGCGGCCATGTGGCCACCGGCGGAGGTCGACCAAACCTTGGAGAACCGTTCAGCAACGGGGCGTTTTTGGAGCCAACGGTCATCACGGGATTGGCGATCGATTCCCGGACCGCCACCGAAGAGATATTTGGTCCGGTGGTGAGCGTTCATCGATTCAGCGACGAGGCGGAGGCCATCGAGCAGGCCAACGGAGTGAAATACGGGCTGGCCGCCAGCGTGTGGACCGCGGACTTGAGTCGCGCTCATCGAGTTGCTGCCAAGCTTGATGTGGGCATGGTCTGGGTCAACACATGGCTCATGCGCGACCTCCGCGTGCCGTTCGGAGGCGTCAAGGCCAGCGGTGTGGGCCGCGAGGGCGGCCACCACAGCCTCGAGTTTTTCTCCGAGGCAAAGAACGTCTGCATTGCGCTCTGAACTCAGGGCGTGCCCAGCCCATCCAGAAAACGGCTGGGGGCACACAGGCCGCGGCGATCCTGCTGGTACCCGGTGAGGGTCAGGGTCTTCTTCGCCCTCGTCACGGCCACGTAAAACACCCGTCGGTCCTCCTCGGTGTCGCCCGCTTCGATCGCGCTCCACATGGGAAAACGGCCGTCGACCATCCCGGGCACAAAGACGTGGTCGAACTCGAGGCCTTTCGATTGGTGGATGGTGATCACGCGGACTCCGACCATCTCGTCGATCGCATCGTGGTCGCGGGACAACGCTGCGGCATCCAGTGCCCGCCGAGTGGCCTCGATCCCACTGAGCGCGGGGTCGTCGAATCGCGCAACCCGTTGCGAGAGTTCTTGCAGATTGGCCAAGCGGCGCTCATCCAATTTGGAACGGTAGTAGGCGAGCAGTCCGCCCTCGTTGAGGATTCGATGGATGAGCACACCGGGACGCTCATCGAGGGCCGCCCAACGGGTCAGGGAGTCGCGAAGGCGCTCGAATGCCGGGGCAAAGCGCTGCAGCAGCTGTTGGCGGACCACCCGGCCGGCTTCGGCGCGCGGAGCCAAGCGGGCGAGCAAGTGAACGGTCGTCCGGACGTCATCGAGGGCACGGTGAGTGGGGTCTTCGGGCAGTTGCAGGTGTTCGGCGAGGTCACCCAAGCGGTAGCTCTCACACCTCAGGAGCCGCCGCGCGTATCGCAGCGAGTCGAAACTTGGACCAAACACCAGGGGGGCGCCGGCCCGAGCCGAATGGCTGGTCAGCATTCGCAGGTCGAACCGCACGTTGTGTCCGGCCACCGGGCTTGTGCCGATGAAGGCGGCGAACTCGCGGAAGACGGTGGCTGCATCCCGACCCTCTGCGGTCAACAGCGCATCCGACAGGCCATGGACCGACTCGGAGTCGCCCACGGGGGTGTCGGTGCGGATGAGCGCTTGGTAGGAGTCGACCATCTTCCCGCACCGCACCCGCACGGCGGCGACTTCGATGATGTCGTCGGTCGCCGGATTGACGCCGGTGGTCTCGGTGTCGAGAACCACGTATTCCTCGCACTCAAGGCCCCACATCGGATCCCCCCGGTCGACAATGACCGGGTCGAGGAGATCCACCAGGCGGAGTCCTGCACCGCCACCTTCGGTGCGGATGCGCTCCAGTCCGCCCTTTCCGATTCCGCGCACGAGCTTCAAGGCGACCCGGTGAGCGGCGGTGGGGGAGTCGCGGTCGACCACCAACTTCAGCAAGGCGAGCGCATCCTTGACTTCCATGCGCCGAAAGAAGCGGAAGGACTCGATCGTGGCGTGCGGGATGCCGTGGGCGCTGAGCGCTCTGGCGATCAACGCCGTGGACCAGTTTGCTCGGCACAGCACGGCCACAGTGGATGGGTTGGCTCCCCTTCGGATGCGCTGTCCGATGCGGTTTGCGATGCCAATGGCTTCCTCTTCGGGGGTCTCAAATTGGGCAATCTCCGTGGGCTCCCCCTCGGGCAAATCCATGGCGGGAACCACATGGGTGGCCCGGTTTGGCAGGCCTTGAGCAACCCGATTGGCGGTCTCCAACAGCGCCCGTGTGGATCGAAAGTTCTCCGCCATGGTGATGCGCGTGGCGTCTCCGCGATCGGCCTCGATGCGACCGATCAACCGATCGGGGGTGGAGCCGCGCCATCCGTAGATCGTCTGATCGAGGTCCCCCACCAAGCACAGCGACTCGGCGCGGGCGCTGAGGTGGCGAATCACGTCGTACTCGCTCAGGTGCGTGTCCTGAACCTCGTCGATCTGGATCCAGTCAAACTTGCTGCTCCAGCGTTCGGCCACCGCCGGAATCTCGGTGAGGGCGGCCCGTGTCAGGTACACGAGTCCGGCAAAGTCGACCGCCCCCCGCTCGGACAATGCACGGATGTAGCTGCCCGCCCACGGTTCGCGGCTGAATTCGCCGGTAGCGTACCGCTGCAAGCAGGCGTCGCCAACGGGCTCATTGGACAATTCCGCCTGGAGTCGAAACATGGCCTTGCGCGCATCGCGCACCCCGAGCGACTGGATCAACGCCTCGGAGTCTTCTTCGTCGTGCACCCACAACGACGGACTGAGACCGAGCGTCCGGGCTTCCACTCGAAGAATCCGGGCGCACAACCCGTGGAAGGTATGGACATTCACGCGGCGGGCCGCGATCGCATCGCGACTGGCCAGCCGTTCTCGCATGTTCTGGGCCGCCCGGTTGGTGAACGTGAGCGCCAAGATGCGGGCCGGATGAATGCCGCGCTCCACCGCCATTGCCACCCGTTCAGACAACGTGGTGGTCTTCCCGCTGCCCACCGCCGCCAGCACCAAGATGGTTCGGTCGGTGCACGCGGCGACGCGTCGCTGGGTGTCCGTCAAGTTCATGACCATCCCCTAATCTGACGGTCCAACAATGGTGATTTCTTGGCGCTCTGAATACAAGGGTTGCGGGAGGCTGTATGGCAGGAAGTATTGTCGCGGGCGTGCTGGCTCCGCATCCACCGCATCTGGTGTATGCCGAGAACCCGCCCCAGAATGAGCCCAGGGCCGAGTGCGGTTGGGAGCCCCTGAGGTGGGGGTATGAACGCCTCCGAAGGGACCTGGAGTCCATCGACTACGACGCCATCATTGTGTTGAGCCCCCACTGGCAAACCTACGTGGGCCACCACTTTTTGGGCGTGCCACACTTTAAGTCGCTCAGTGTGGACCCGGTGTTCCCCAACCTGTTCCGGTTTCATTACGAGTTGGACGTTGATGTGGAGCTTGCCCGAGCCATCGCTGCGGAGGGCCGCGAGCGGGGGCTGGTCACCAAGATGATGGAGAACCCGGATTTCCGGGTGGACTACGGCACGATTGTCTCGTGCCACCTGACGCGCCCGGAGTGGGACAAGCCGATTGTGGCCATCTCGAGCTGCCGGAGTGCTGCTTATTACAGCGTGGACGTCATGGCGGAGCAGGCAAGAGCACTGGCCGATGCCACCAAGGCCGCCATCGCCGCGAGCGGGAAGCGGGTGGTCTTGCTGGCCTCCAACTCGCTGTCCCACCGCCACTTCACGACGGAAGCGGACGTGCCCGAAGACATGAGCCGCGAGCACATCATGCACCACGGGCAATACCTCTGGGACATGCGGGCCATTGACTTGCTGCGGCGCGGCAAGACGCAGCAGTTCATCGACGAAATGCCGGAGTTTACCGAGCAGGCAATCTCCGAAACGGATGCGGGCGCACTCAGCTGGATGCTTCACGCCCTCGACATGCCGTCCTATGCTGCCGAGCTGTATGCTTACGGCACGGTGATCGGCACGGGCAACGCGGTGATGGGGTGGTTTCCCGGGGGTGCACAATGAGCGTCGTCGCCGGAGTCATTGTGCCGGGCATCCCGCACCCGTTGTTGTGCCCGGACGCCAACGAAGGGTGGGGTCGGCTGCGCGATGGGTTCGCGGAGGCGCGACGCATCATTCGGGAGTCGGGTGCCGAGCGGTTGTTGATTTACAGCACGATGTGGCCCAGTGTGATCGGCCACCAAATTCAAGCCCACCCACAGCCGGAATGGGTCCACGTCGATGAGTTGTTTCATGACCTTGGTTCCATTCCGTATTCGTTTCGAATTGATGCCGAGTTTGGTGAGCGGTTTTGCGACTGTGCGCGGTCCCGCGGGCTCCAGGCCCGAACCGTGGCCTACCACGGGTTCCCCATCGACACCGGAAGCGTGGTGGCATTGAAACTGCTGAACCCGGACAACGAACTGGCCGCGTCGATTGTCTCCAGCAACGTGTATGCCGACCGGGCCGAGACGGTCGTGTTGGGCAAGGCTGCGCGAGAGGCGATCGATGCCGATGGCGTGAAGACGGCCATTGTTGTGGTCATGACCTTGTCCAACCGCTTGTTCACGGAGTTCATTGAACCCGGCGAGGACCGGATTCACTCGGCCAAGGACGAAGAGTGGAACGCCAAGCTCCTCGAGTTTCTAGCGGCGGGTCGGTTGGAGGATGTGGCTCAGCTTTCGCGAACCATCCAGAATCAGATTCGCGTTCGGAAGGTTGTGAATTTCAAACCCATGTGGTGGATGAGCGCCGTGATGGGCCAGCACAATCGGTACGACGGATCCGTATTGGCCTACGCTCCATTGTTCGGAACGGGAGGGGCGGTGGTCGCATTGATGCCCGCTTCGACCAACCGGGGCGATCGCGAGTTCGATGAAGACGATGTCGAACACTTTCGCGGGGATCGCTCGGTGCTGGCCGACACGGCAGCGAGCGGCGACGCGGCTCCAGTTTCCGCGACACCACCGGCGCCGTCGGCCCCCCATGTCGACGGAGCGCCGATCAACACCGCTGCGGCCCCCAAGCCCGTGGGGGCGTATCCGCACGCGCGGCGGGAAGGCGATCTGTTGTTCCTGTCAGGAGTCGGCCCCCGGCAGCCCGGCACCAATGCGATTCCCGGCGGACCCATCCGCGATGAGCACGGCCACCCGCTCGACTACGACGCGGCCGCACAGACCGAGGCCGTCATTGAGAACATTCGGGTCATCTTGGAGGCGGCCGGCTCGTCCCTCGATGATGTCATCGACGTGACGGCGTTCTTGATCGACATGGACCGCGACTTCGCCGAATACAACGCGGTCTATGCGAAGCACTTCACCAAGATTGGAGCCACGCGGACCACGCTGGCCATCCGCGCATTGCCGACGCCCATCGCCGTTGAATTCAAGGTGATCGCCCGGGCTCCAGCCTCATGAAGGGCCGAATCATCGACATCAGCCCCCCCATCTCAGCGGACCTCGCGGTGTGGCCGGGCGATGTTCCGTTTCGGCGCGACATCAACCTCTCGCTCGAGGCCGGGGCCAACATTGATTTGTCCAGCATTCAGACCACGGTGCATCTGGGGGCCCACACCGACGCGCCCAGCCACTACCAAGCGGGTGGAGCGGGCATCGCGGCCCGCGACTTGTCTTACTACCTTGGGGACGCACAGGTGATGCGCGTGTCGGTTGGACCGTCAGAGCGCGTTCGTCCGGAGCATCTGACCGCGCCGATCACCGCGCACCGGGTGCTGTTTCGCACCGGCTCGTATCCGGATCCGAACGCCTTCAATCCCGACTTCTGCAGCTTGTCACCGGCGTTGATCGAGCAGCTGGCGGGGGAAGGCGTGCGATTGGTGGGCATCGATACGCCGAGCATCGATCCGGTCGACTCCAAGGACTTGCCCAGCCACGCGATGGTCGCGGCGCACAACATGGCGATTTTGGAAGGCATCGTGCTCGACGATGTACCGGACGGTGTCTACACATTGGTGGCGCTGCCGTTGCCCATTGTGGGTGCGGACGCCAGCCCGGTTCGGGCCGTATTGGTGGAGTCTCCTCGGTGAGTTTGGTTCTGGGTCCGCACAATGCAATGCTGAGAGGCACCGCAGAGATGGACCGCACGCCCCCGCGAATGTCCGCGCTGGAGGGTCAGGGGTACTCGGTGTTTCCGATCGACGAGTTGACCGTCGTCAATGCGAACCCGTTTGCGCGGCATCCCGATCCGCCCCTTCGATGGCTCGCCGACTCGGGACAGTTCGATGCGGTGTTGAGCGGTGCCGACACCCGGCTGGTATCCGGGCGGTATCCGCGGCCGCCCAACGGCCCCGTGTACCGCAATGGTGCGATCGACACGGAAGGCAACGGGCGGTCCGCGCAGCGCGGCACCGTCGCGGTGTTGACGGACCGGAGCATCGTGATGGGGCGTGCGCACGGTGCATCCGCTCGAGAGCTGAACGACCGCTTTGGCCGGTCGGGCGCAGGGCTGCATTCGGCATTGGGTGGCGGTGCGCTGCTGCTGGAGCACGGGCGGTTTGTGGATCACCTCGACTTGATGATGGTCCAACTGTTTGATGACGGTCGCGGCGGACTGAACGCGCTGACCATGCAACGCGGCGTGCACACCATCATGGGAATCCGTCAGGGCCGGGCCTATGCGGCGTGGTGCAACGGCCGCAGCGCCATCGAAATTCGGCGCGATTTTCGGGCGGCAGGGTTCTCCACCCTGATCAAGTTTGCCCACGGTTCATCGGTCTTCTACGACGACTGCATCGACCGCTTCAACGGGCAGAACGGGGCGGGGTTTGGGATGAGTCGCGCGTACTGAATCGGGCGCGGAAGTCTATTCGATCGCCTCGGCCGCCTCTGCTGGGGCCCGTTCTTCGGCAGACTCCATCCCCAAGGCACGGACCAAGAAAGCGTACTGGTCCGCAAGCTGCTCGATGCGTTTGGTCATGGGTGTGCCGCCCCCGTGACCGGCGCGCGTCTCGATCCGAATCAACACCGGGTTGTCGCCGCCGTGGTTCCGTTGCAGCTCTGCAGCAAACTTGTAGCTGTGGGCGGGAACCACCCGATCATCGTGGTCGGCCGTTACGATCAGGGTGTCGGGATACACCGTCCCCTCGGCCACGTTGTGGACGGGGCTGTACCCCTTCAGGTAGGCGAACATCTCGGCGCTTTCCTCGCTGGTTCCGTAGTCGTCGGCCCAGGCCCAGCCGATGGTGAACTTGTGGTAGCGCAGCATGTCCAACACGCCCACGGATGGGACCGCGGCGCCGAACAGCTCGGGCCGTTGGGTCATCACGGCACCCACCAGCAGGCCGCCGTTCGAGCCGCCCATGATGCCCAGGAACTCCGGTGAGGTGTACCCGGCGTCGATGAGGTGTTCGGCGCCGCTGATGAAGTCGTCAAACACGTTCTGTTTGTTTTGTTTGGTGCCCGCTTTGTGCCAATCTTCGCCGTACTCGCCGCCACCGCGAAGATTGGCAATGGCGTACACCCCGCCCATCTCGAGCCAGACGACTCGGCTCATGGAAAATCCCGGTGTGAGCGAGATGTTGAAGCCGCCGTAGCCGTACAAGATTGTGGGGTTTTGGCCGTCCAGTTTGAGGCCTTTCTTGTGCATCACAAACATGGGGACCTTGGTGCCGTCTTTGCTCGTATAGAACTGCTGGCTCACCTCCAGGTCATCGGGGTTGAACTCCACTTTGGATGCCTTCCAGACCCGGCTCTGGCCCGTAGAGACGGTGTAGCGGTGAATGGTCGGTGGACTCGAGAAACCGGTGAACGAATAGAACGTCTCATCATCGGTGGACTTGCCGCCGAAGCCGTACGCCGTGCCGATGCCCGGCAGGGGCACCTTGCTGATGCGGTTCCCTTCCAAGTCGTGGACATGCACGACCGAGTGGACGTCTTCGAGGTGATTCACAAACAAGCGCCCGCCAACCATGGAAACGCCACGCAGGACGTGCTTCGATTCGGGGACGACCTCCACCCAATGCTCCGGCTCGGGGTGGGCTGGATTGACGGCCACGACGCGGCCGTTGGGTGCGCTGTGGTTGGTCTTGATCCAATACCGCGTCTCGGGCGCCGCTCGCTTCGGCCCAAACAAGCGCTGGAGCCACCCCCGCTCATCCCGAATGACGGTGTCTCCTATAATTTCGTAGCTGGCGTCGCGGTTTGGAAACAGCTTGACCACTTCGGCGTCCGGATCGGTCAAGTCCAGGGTGTACAGCGTGTTCCGATCATCGGTGCCTTCCCATCCGTAAATGAACAGTGTGTCCCCCGATTCGTTCACCGACCCGCTGAATCCGACTTTCGGCGATTCGGGTTCTTCGTAGATGAGTCGGTCGGTTTCCTGCAGGGTTCCAATCTGATGGTAGTACAGCTTTTGGTGTTCGTTGACGCTCTCAAGCTTCTGCTCGGGTTCGGGGTAGCGGCTGTAGAAGAATCCGTTGTTGTCGTGGGTCCAGCTCGCGCCCGAGAACTTCACCCACTTCAACGTCTCGGTCAGATCCCGCCCGCTGAGGACGTCGCGAATGTGGATGGTTTGCCAATCGGAGCCGCCGTCCGACGTTCCGTAGGCCATCAGGGCGCCGTCATCGGAAAAGGCCGTCATGGACACGCTCACCGTGCCGTCATCGCTGAGGGTGTTCGGATCCAGAACCGCGGTTGCGGACCCATCCAACGACTCCGATGAGTAGAGCACGGAATGGTTTTGGAGGCCGTTGTTGTGCCAGAAGAAGTAGCGGTCGCCCCGCTTCGATGGACTCGAGAAGCGCTCGTAGTTCCACAAGGTGGTCAGGCGCTCCTTGATCGCCTCCCGGCGTGGGATTCCACGGAGGTGTTCGGTGGTCAAGGCCACCTGCGCGTCGACCCATTCCCGCGTTTCCGGACTGTCGGGCTCCTCCATCCAGCGGTAAGGGTCGGGGACGTCCGTGCCGAAGTACGAGTCGATCACATCGCCGCGCCGCGCATCGGGGTAGCTCCGCTGCGCGGGGGCCTCGGCCGGATCGGAAGCCCAGCCGGCCGGCGACGCGGCAAGAAGAATGGAGAGCAGAAGGTGCGTCATGTTGCGAATCCGTAGAAGTCAGGATTGCCGAGGGGCGGCAGGAAGTCTTTGGGCATCATCACGGTTCGGACGGCCCACAGGTCGGTGAAGATTCGCACTGTGCCGGTTTTGTCGAGGTAGTCGACCCCACTCGAACCCCCGGTTCCGACGCGACGGCCAATCATTCGCTCGACCATTCGGGCGTGGCGATTCCGCCAGATCAACGTGAGTTGTTCGAGCTCGACGACGCTGTCGATGAGCAGCCTCGGCCAGGCCAACAGCGGGAGCTCCCGATACGACTCGATGAACAGCAACCCCGCGCGGGTCCGGCGCATGCGGGCGCGATCGGGTTCGTCGGCATCGAGGGCCATCAGAAAATCGCGGGCTGCGGCTTTGGAGCGCTCGAATCGAGCGGAGTTGTCGCCGCTTTCGGGCATGCTGGCTTCGAGGGTTGCCAGCTGCCGGTCCATGAAGGTCTCGAACCGGTCCAAGTAGTTGTCGATGAAGCGCCGGACGGTGTCTTCGTCGTCCGGATCGCCCGGCATTGATCCGTGGATGGGGGTTCGGTGGAGCCACGTTCGCAGGGCGTCTTGGAACGTGATTTCAGACTGCACCTGTTGAACCTGTGCCCAGGCATCCTTTCCAGCCGCGCTGTCCTTGCTCAGCTTCTCAAGGTGTTCGATCGGATCGACCTTTCCGTACCGGACCCGTTGACTTGACTTGATGCCCAGGAGGATCTCCATTTGGCGCATCTGCGAGGATTGAAAGCCGGATGCCGGCGTAATTTTTTCTCGAAATCCCAGGAAATCTTGGGGCGTGAGGGTCTCCATGACTTTGAAGTGGTCGACGGCCAACTCCAGCACGCGGTTCACGCGTCGCAGGTGCTGAACGACGAGGGAAACCGTTTCTTCCTCGACGCGAGGCTTGCCCAGGTTGTTTCTGGCCATCCGCAGTTCCCGGTTGACGATCTTGAACCAGAGTTCGAGGGCCTGATGCACCACGATGAAGAGCAACTCATCGGGGATGAGCACGGACTCGTCTTCTTCCAGCCCTCCCTGAAGCTTGAGCAGGTCGCCAAGCTTCAGGTAGTCCGTGTAGTTCGGTACGGGTTCGCTCATGGGTCCTCCCTTCAGATGTCTTCGTCCAGCACGCCGCGCCCACCCTTGATGAACTCCCGCAAGTACCTGAGTTCGTGGTTCTGGGCTTCATCGGGCGTGCCCACGAAGGCGATGCGGCGGTCGCACACCATCGCCAAGCGGTCGGTGATGGTGAACACGGTGTCCATGTCGTGGGTGACGACGATGGACGTCACGCCCAGTTGCTCCTGCAGCGACAAGATCAGGCCGTTGATGCGGCGCACATTGACGGGGTCAAGTCCGGTCGTCGGCTCGTCGTAGAGGATGACTTCGGGCTTGATGGCGATCGAGCGGGCAAGGCCCACGCGTTTCTTCATGCCGCCGGAGAGTTCGGCCGGCTTCAACTTCTGGATGCCCGGCATGTCGACCATCTCGAGCACTTCGGACACGCGCCGATCCATCTCGCCCGGCGTGCCCCAGTTGTGCTCGATCAGTGGGTACTTGATGTTTTCCTCGACGCTCATCGAATCGAACAGCGCCGCTCCTTGGAACAACATGGCGATGCGGCTTCGGAGGCGCAACAATCCTCGCTGATCGAGGTCGGTGACGGACTCACCGAAGGCGTGAATCGTCCCGTTGTCCACACTCATGAGGCCAATGAGCATCTTCAGGCACACGCTCTTGCCCACGCCCGATCCGCCAATGATGGTCAGCGTCTCGCCCCGCCGCACGTCAAGGGTCAGGTCGTCGTACACGACGGTGCCCTTGAAGGCTTTCTGTACGCCGCGAAACTGAATGATTTGCTCAGCCATAAATCGCCAGGAAGAGTCGGGTGAGGGCAAAGTCGGAGATGAAGATGGAGACCGAGATGTACACAACGGTCTTGGTCGTTGCCAAGCCGACGCCCTCGGTACCGCCAAAGGTGCGCAGCCCATTCCAGCATCCGATGATGGCAATCAAATAGCCGAAGAAGACGCTCTTCCCGAGGCCATGGAGAAGGTCGACGATCCAGATGCTCTCTCGCATCTGCTCATAGACGAAGCGCCAGGTCACGTTGACTTCGTGCATGGTGATGATGGCGCCGCCGGCACAACCCACCAGGTCCGCCAGCATCGTCAGCAGGGGGAGGGCCAGCGTGATTGCGAAGACTCGGGGCATCACCAGCTTTCGGATTGGATCGGCCCCAAGGGCGCGGATCGCGTCGACTTGTTCCGTGACGTTCATGCTGCCGATCTCGGCGGTGTAGCCGGAGCCCACACGGCCCCCCACCAGCAACGCCGTGAGCACCGGACCCAACTCCCGGACGATGCCGACGGCGACCAATTTTCCGGTGTACAGGGACGCGCCAAAGGGCTCGAGTCCGATGGCGAACTGCAGGGAGAGGACCATGCCGGTGAAGCCGGCCGCGAGAATGGTCACGGACCACGAGTCGAACCCCCCCAGCTCCAGTTGCTGGATGATCAACTTCCACTCGAACGGCCGCTTGAACATCTCGCGAAAGCAGGCGATGCTGAGAAAGGTGATCTCGCCCACCGCGTTGAACAGTTCCCGCAAGCTCGCGATCATGGACTAATCCTTGGTCTTGAATTCGCTGAGAATCTGAACAAACGTCCCCCAGCCGTCGTCAAAGACCGCGGGGGAGGCGATGTACAATCCGTCGTACAAGCACAGATTTTTCTTGGTCACCACCGCGCCAACGCGCACCTCCACGCCATCGACTGCGCCGTTGTAGACGCGCAAGAGTGCATCGCGGTTGTCGAGGGTCAGCGTTTCTTCGCGCACGGGGTTGCCCTGCGCCAGTCCGAACGTGAGATGCGTGATCAAGTCACCGAGCTCACCGTCGTCGTACCGGCTCATGCAGTTTGAGTCGAAGTAGATGGTGGCGCCCATGGTCGGATGAAACCACGCGAGGTCGGCGCCGCCGGGCCGGACGCGGGCCCAGTCGCCCTCGGGTTTCCCCACGGTGTAGCGCCCTTCGCTGCGGGCGGCTTCTTTGTGGCCCTTTGGACCGCACCCGATCGCCAAAGCGAGGAACAAGACCGGTGTCACGCGGACCCTCCTCGGGTGGCCTGTTCTTCTTCTTCGGTGATGCGAAGGAAGACGGCTTCGAGGTCCTGGTCACCCGAATTCATCAGTTCGTCGACCTTCCCCATGGCCACAATGCGCCCCTTGTAGAGAATGCCGACCCGGTCGCAGACCTCCTGGGCCACGTCCAGGGAGTGAGTGGACAGGAACACGGTGCGACCCTCGGCGGCCAGATCCCGAAACAGGTTCTTGATTCGTCGGGCGCCGTGGGGGTCCAATCCGACCATGGGTTCATCCACGACCAAGACGGGGGGCTCGTGCAGAATGGCGGCCGAGAGCACCAGGCGCTGTTTCATTCCGTGAGAGTAGGCTTCAATCAACTCGTCGGCTCGATCGAGCAGGCCGTTTTCATCCAGCACGAGTGCTGTGCGGCTCTCAATGGCGGAGGGATCCATCTTGTAGATGCCGCCGATGAACCGGAGAAACTCGCGCGCCGTGAGCTTCTCGTAGGTGAACGGTCGATCGGGAATGAAGCCGATGCGGCGGCGGCACTCGACGGGGTTCTCGGTCATGTTGACGTTGTCAATGAACACGGTGCCCGCGGTTGCAGGGAGGACACCGGCAATGATGCGGTTCGTGGTGGTTTTTCCAGCCCCGTTTGGACCCAGAAAACCGAACACCTCGCCGCGCTGAACATCGAGGTTCAACGGGTGGACCGCTTGAAACTCGCCGTAGCGTTTTTCGATGCCTTCAAGCCGAATCATCGGTTCACTCCCTCCGGGGCCAACGTAGCACACGCCGCCCTATCGGGCTTCGATCAACTCCAGTTCGAGCCGGCCGATGACGCCCAATATTTCCACCTGGCGGTCCAGGTCTCCCTCCACCAGCTTGATGTGCGTGGCGTCGGCTGGAAGTTGGCCGAACGTGGGATCGACGGCGACCCAATCGGTGGTCCCACCCAGCTGAACCTCGGGCCATGCGTGGTAATAGAACTGGCCCTTGGGGCCGACGCGTTCGGAAAACACGACCCCTGCAGCAATGCGCGTCGGGATTCCAGCGGCGCGCGCCAGGCTGACGAAGAGGGCCGTGTGTTCGTTGCAGTCGCCGCGCTTGCTGTAGAGCACCTCCAACCCGTTTGGCACGCCCACGCTTGGTTCTTTGGCCACCTCGGTGAACACCCAATCGTTGATGCGACGCACAGCATCCAGCCGGTGTTCTGCGCCCTCGATGATGGAGCGGGCAGCGTTTTGAATGTCGAGGTGACCGACCGGCAGCGTGGGGGTGGAGCCCAGGTACTCCGGAGGCGTGTCGCCCGGTTGGAAGTCGGCCGGCAACGCGGAAATCGCCAAATCGGGGAGCTCCAGCAACAGCGGCATGTCGACCGTCACCACATCGCCATCGACGGTTTGCTGCGGTGGTTGCGCGACGATTCGATCGCTGGGTACGCCGCGGAAGTGTGCCTTGAACAAGCGAGTGGACCGCGCGTCGGTGAGCTTTCCCTTGAATGGAACGGCGGAGAGCGCGATGAGGTCGGCTGGGGCCTCGTCGGACACCCTCTGGGCTTCTTCGGCTGTCATCCGCACCATCTTCATGCCGATGGCCCCTTCCTGCCGGAGCGTCTCGCCCGATGGCGTCACCAGTGAGCGGGTCTCGACGTTTCCGAAGGTGCTTGTCAGCCAGTAGGCCTCTTCGCCCCCATCAAAGACTTCGACGTCGACCACTTCAATCGCCATTTCGCCCTCCGCGAGGGTGAGGGGATCGAAGTACGGCACCGTGAACTCGAGCCCGACGGCGAGTTCGTGCTTTCGGATTGCGCTCTCGAGGGACATTCCCACATGAGGCGGCTTGCTGATCGGAAACCGCAGCGTGGACGTTTCGCCCGCCTGGTCGACATCCATGACCAGTTCGTTGTTCTTGATTTCGCCGCGCGCCACCAGACGGACCTGGTCGGCCAGCATCACGAAATCGAACCGCTCCAAGATTCCCGTGACGCCCACCATCGCGGTGCCCGCCGTGGTCACTTCTTGAATCTTCCCGAAGGTGGAGACGCGAAACTGAGACCGTCCCTCAAAGAGCGTGCCGCCGCTGCTGATGTTCGCCGAACGGGTGACGGAAAACCCGACGTGCTGGTCTTCGAAGAAGATGCCCATCCACCGTTCTTGGCTGGGCCCGAGCTGAAGGGCGGCGGGGTTGATCGACTGAACGACGCTGTCGGTGTCATCGCTGAACACCATCAATCCCGCCAGGCTCAGCCACACGACGATGGCCGCCCCCTCAATCAAACCCAGCAAAGTGATCTTCATCCTGGCTCGCCCACCTTTCCATGTATAAGCTTTGCATGCGATACTACCCGAACCCGTAAGCAAGGGCGATTTTCCGCGGAGCAAGCGACTGTGAAGTTATCGATGTGGGGTGCGACGGACGTGGGTCGCACTCGAAAGGTCAACGAGGACAGTTTTTTGATGGTGCCGGACCACGGTTTCGTCGCCGTGGCCGACGGGATGGGCGGGTACCAACGCGGCGATGTTGCGGCGGAGTTGGCGTGCAACGTCATCAAGGAGTCGCTCACGCGCCACAAACACGTCGTGGATTTGTTCCGTCGCGCTCCGTCCGATGCATCGAAGAGCGCGGTGCGAACGATGTTGGACACGGCGATGCAGAAAGCCTGCAAAGAGGTTCATGATGCCGCGATCGCGATGACCGGAAAAGGCGGTCGGATGGGCACCACGATGGACATCGTGCTGCAAGCCGGAAACTCCGCCTTCATCGCCCACGTGGGCGACGGCCGAATCTTCCTGGTTCGCGGCGGTGAGATCCACCAGCTGACCCAAGATCACACCCTCGCGGCACAGCAGGCCGCGTCGGGGCTGGAGACCGATGACCTCTCCGGGCGAAACGTGATCACGCGGGCGCTGGGGGTCTTTCCCAACGTGCTTGTTGATGCGCTGGTGTTCGATGTCAATGTGGGCGACCGCCTCATTTTGTGCTCCGACGGGTTGCATCGTTACATCGATGAGCGTGAGCTGGCTCTCGAGGCTACAAAGGGCGACGTAGCGGCGGTCGTGGACCGGCTGATCGGCCTCGCAAACGACCGAGGAGGCCGCGACAACATCTCGGTCGTGGTTCTCGAGGCCGAACCCGAGTCCGCCAACCAGGACGATCAAGCCACCGTGCGCAGGATGGAAGTGCTTCGCAATGTGGGGCTGTTCCAGTTTTGCACCTATCGCGAGCTCATGCGGGTGTGTCAGATGGCGGAGACGCGGTCGGCGCCGGCGGGGTCCGTGTTGTTCGATGAAGGCGCGCACGGCCGCGAGTGTTTTGTGATTGAAGAAGGCGAAGTCACCATCCGGAAACAGGGCCAGATGCTCGCCGTGCTCCGCAGTGGCGACTATTTTGGCGAGATGAGCTTCATCGACGTGCCCCGCCGCAGTGCCACCGCGGTGGTGACGCGGGATGTGCAGCTGCTCGTCATTCGTCGGAATCAGTTTCTTCAGTTGCTCAAGCAAGACAGCGAGCTGGCCGCCAAGCTGATGTGGCAACTGCTGCAGAAGTTGTCACGGCTGGTTCGCACGACCAACCGCCAGTTGGTCAAAGAGGTGTCCGCATACGACGCCCACGAAATGATTGGCCAGGCCGCGGGAGACACGATCTTGGAAGAAGGCGATTAACGGACCTTCAAGCCGAACCGCTCGCCGCGGACCTCGCCCAGCAGGGGCATCCCGGGCTTGCACTGGTCGTAGCTGAGCCAAATCCGCCGGGCTTTGCCCTTGATGTTGCGAAACGGAACCATGCCCCAGACGCGCGAGTCGGCGGAGTGGTCGCGGTTGTCTCCCATCACGAAGACGTGGTTGTCGGGGACGGTGGTTGGGCCGTAATCGCCCATCCGAAGCCCGTATCGGGTGGCGTTGAGGACCGAGTGGCTGACCCCGTCGAGGTTCTCTTCAAACTCTCGAGTGGCGATCGACCGGCACCGGTCGTCCACGAAATCGAACTTCTGGACGTGGGATCGTTCCTGGATTTCGCCGTCGATGTACACCACGTTGTCGCGGACTTCGATGGTCTCGCCGGGCAAGCCCACAACGCGCTTGACGTAGTCGAGGGTGTTGAACGGTGGAAAGGGGACATCGACCCAGTGGCTCAGGGTGCCTTCGGACGACTCGGGGAAGATGAACACCACCACATCGCCGCGGTCGGGGCTTTCGAGTTCGGTGATCGGAATTCGGGTGATGGGCCAGCGCAGGCCGTAGCTGTATTTGGTGACCAAGATGTGGTCGCCAATCGCCAATGTGGGCACCATGGAGCCCGACGGAATGCGAAACGGCTCGGCCAGCACCGACCGAATCAGCAAGACGGTGAGGATCGCGGGCGCCCACGTGCGCACGACGTCCCACAACCAGTCGCCGAACCAGCCGGGTTCGTCCGGACCAGCATCGTAGTCGTTTTCAATGTCTTGGTTGCTCACAGCATTCTCGATGGTCTGGCGTGGGTAACCCGGCAACCCCGGATTAACCTCCATGCATGATGTTGAGCCGCCTCAAAACCTCGCTGGCCGCCCGCCCCGGAAAACGGATCGAAGGAGGGGCGCAGACAACGCAGGCCGCTGTGGCGGTGGTCATCCGCCCCAACTTGGACGTGCTGTTCATTCGGCGTGCGGTGCATAAGGGCGATCCGTGGAGTGGGCACATGGCGCTGCCCGGGGGCCGTCGGGACCCCTCTGACCCAAGCCTCGACGCGGTGGCTCGTCGCGAGACGCGAGAGGAGGTCGGTGTCGACCTTCGGGCCGCCATCCGGTTGGGGCGCCTGGATGATCTGGCTTCACCCGGGCGAACGCCCCGCATGGTGGTGTCGCCCTTTGTCTACACGCTGGATGCGGACCCCCAGGTGACCATCGATCCCGCCGAAGTCGCTGCCCATTATTGGTTCAACCTTCAGCGGTTGGTGGACGGCGAGGGGCGTTCGACGTTTCGCTACACCCACGAGGGGCGTCCGCTTGACTTGCCCTGCGTGGATCTCGATGGGCAACGCATTTGGGGAATCACCCTCGGCATTGTCGACGACTTGGTGGGTCGGTTGAGCGCAAAATCGGGCTGATCAATTTCCCGCGTCTGTGGTCACGGTTGGTCGCAGTTCGATCACCAACACGCCGTCGCCAACGTCGTATTCGGTTTCGCCAGCCACCGCGGTGCCCACCTGGTCCCGCAGGTGACCGAGCCCCTCGTCATCGTACGCACCCAAGTCGACGATCAACCACATCAGACCGGCTTCGCGCAGCTGCCGGAGGCCGCGGTTGCGTTCAGGGGCGGCACCGGGATCGAAGGCGCTGGGGGGGATTCCACGGTTGGTCGAGCCCCCGTCGGAGAGATCCGACCAATCGCGCATCAGGCGAAGCACATCCACATTCTGGGGCTCCGCTGTGAGGGTCTGCAAGCTCGGGTAGCTGACCATGGGTCGGCCGTGAATCATCTGAAGGTACAGATCGTCCGCGCTCGCCAGGACCGACCCGAGTCGAGCAAAGACCGGCAGTTTGTCGCGGGTCGCGCCGGGAGGCAGTTCGCGGATCACCGGCAGGAGCATCACCGCCCCCGGCCGCTCGTCCGCGCGAAGCGCTTCGGCAAATGCCACGCTTGGCACCTCGTGCATGGGGAAAGAGATGTGGATCTTTGACGTGCGCACGCCCAGCGAGAGGAGCGCCGATCCAATCAGGGCGCAACTCACCCACTGCAGCCACGTCGGGCGCAAGTAGCGTCGGAATGCCGTGGCCAGGCCCAGGGATCCGGCGATGCTCAAGGCCATTGCTGCCGGCACCAGCCAGCGGCGGGGAAACCGCAGCTGTTCGGCAATGGGCAGCGTGTAAAACACTTCGTTGACGGAGAGTGCGAGCTGACCAAGGGCGCCAGCGGGTCCGCCGAGCCACGCGCCGAGGTTTGCGGGCGTGTCGGCACGCAGTCCGAAGCTCAAGCCCAGCATGACCGCCCCCGCTACCAGCCACGGAATTGCCCTCCGGCCACCGATCAACCCGAAGACAATGCTTCCCGCAACCATGGCGGATGGGATGATGGTTGGGGGGCGGGTGACGTCGCGCAAGGTCGTGTCGGGCCGCAAATACCGCCACCAGAGTTCCATGTCGGTCGCATTGGTTTGTTGAAGGAGTGCCGTGTCTTGATCGGTGGCCACCCCCGACCGAAAACGTCCGTACAGGTAGAAGATGAGGGCGACTCCAATCGCGCCGGCTGCAGCCATGGCGCCGACCGACTTCACGAGGTCTCGGCCCCGCCCGTGCACCAAGCGAATCGACCACGGCAGCACCAAGGCGCCCATCACCGCCGCATAGAGCGCTTGATACGGACTGTCGAGGGCAACAGCGATGGCCAGCACACCGGTGGCGATTCCCCACTTTGGGCTCTGCTCGGAGAGCGCGATCCAAGCGGCCCCGATCAGCAACGGAAGTGCCCACAGCGCGATGTGCTCAGAGGTTCCGTCCGCGATGGCGTGGTGCACCATCGGTTGCCCCAGCAAGACGAGCCCCGCCATCAACCCCGTCGGCCACGAGTCGGTCATCACGCGGGTCAGCCACGCAATCGAAAAACCGCTTGCCACCATCAGCAACATCAGCGAGACGTTCCATGCGACCAGCGGGTCGAGCCACCCGATTCCACTCAATGCGAGCCCTGACGCGAGGGGCAGCACCATCATTTCGACACCGACGGGGAAGTTTAGGCGTGTGGTGCTCCAGGGGAGTTCCCCCATGCCCAGTGCCGAGTTGAGGTGCTCGAAGCCCCAAGCCCCGCGGATGGCATCCGTCTGCGGATCACCGATGATGATGGAACCGCCATCGCCGGACCACCAAGGGGAAAACAACCACAGCACGGCCGTCACCAACCCAAACAGGGTCAGTGCGATGTTGCGCCGCTCGGAAGATGGAGTCACGCCAGTAGTCTACCGATGTGCGCGCATCACAGCACCTGGTCGGCGGCCATGAAGATGAAAATACCCAGCAGGTAGACCACCGAATACAAAAAGAGGTCCCGGCTCCAGACGGCGCCGCCGGATGTCCGCACACCCTTGACGGCCTTCCACAGAAAGACCCCGCCCAGTCCAGCGGTGCCGAGCGCGGTGAGGGGTCCGCCGACCCCGATGACCACCGTCCATGCGGTGGCGGCAACCAACGCGATGGTCCACAGCAGGATGTGCAAGCGAGCCGTCGAGTCGCTGTGGTCGAGGGACAGCGTCCGCAGGCCCGCAGAATCGTACTCCGGCTTGCGGTAGATCCCGATCGCAAAAGTGTGCGGCAGCTGCCACATGAACAAGACCAAGAACAGCGAGAAGGCTTCCAGGCTCACCGCGTTGGTGACCGCCGTCCACCCGATCAATGGCGGCATTGCCCCTGCGATCCCGCCGGGGAAGACGCTCAACCAGGTGCGGCGCTTCAGCGGCGTGTACACGAGGACGTACATGACCCACCCCACCAACGCCAGTGCGGTGGCCAGCGGGGTTGTCTGAAGGGCCATCCAAGGCACCGCCACCGCCAACATCACCAAGCCGTACACAAGGGCAATCGTTGGATTCATCCGGCCTGCAGGAAGCGGACGCGTTCGGGTGCGGTCCATCCGCGTGTCGGTTTCGCGTTCGATGTAGTTGTTCAGGCTGTTTGCGCTGCACACGACGAGCGTGGTGCCGAAGATGCCAGCCAGCACGCGGGCCATGGCCGGTTCGCCCCCAGCCAGCACCATGCCCCCACCCGCGGTGAAGATCACCAACGAACTGAGGCGCGGCTTTCCCAACGACCACAGGTCGGCCAAGAACGACGGCGAACTCCCCGGCGGAGCAGCAGTGCTGTGCGAATCAGTCAACGGTTTATCCCACCCACTCGGTGGTGCTCTCTATGCGGCAGCATCGGCGTGTCAAGGCAGCCTCGGTGACGTTGCGGTGATGCTGCTTGGGGGCACGCAGGCCCGTCGCACAAAACCCCGTCATGGACGGGGCTGTGAACGGGACGCGCAGTGGTCGGCCGTCAGTGATGACCGCCGCCGCCGCCGGTCATGCCGTAGAACGCGAGCGCGGCAACGTCGAGGATGTGCTCCTCATCGCCCTTTCCGGAGAACACGTACGTGGTGCCGTGTTCGGACCAAAACGCGGCTGCGCTGTCGGCGTTCTTGTACCCGCGCATCAGGTTGTGTCCAATGTGCCGGCTGTGCTTCGTTGTGCCCGAACCGGGCAGCTCGACGTACGTCTGGAGCACGTACACGTGGTCGCCCTCGCGGTAGCGAAACGCGACCCCCTCCCGGTCGCCGCTCACCTGCGTCCCGCCCTCGAGGGTGAGGTGCGCTTCCGTCAGGTCTGGGGCGTGCGCCAGCCCGGCGGGTACGCCCTCGTTCATGAGCGCGTCGCGGAGTGCCGCCGGTTCGCCGATGGCGTGGAATGCGTCGGTCTGGACGGCCAGTTCGGCGTACTTGCCGATGGCGGTTTGAGCTGGGTTGTCACCCAAGGCCCCCGAGACGCTGGTGACCAGCGTTCCGACGGCAACTACACCGGCGAGGCCAATGGCCACTCCGATGCGCCCGCGAGAGGTGGTGGTTGGTTCGGTCGACATGGTCGCGATGTAGCCTGACGCCTCTTTTGAGTCAACTGCCGCGCCCGCGATCAAGCAGACCGGTTCAGGTGCCTTGCGCCGCCACCAGTTGGTCGATGTCCCGCATGAGCCGGTCGACGGTGTCGGCATCGTTCACGTTGTAGAACCCCCGAATGGTGTGGGTGCCGTCGACGAGCACGAAGTGGGAACCGTGCATCAGGTCTTCCGGGCGTTCCACCTCGTTGGCGTCCTCCATGTGCATTTTCATCCCGTCCACGACCACGGTGCGGATGGCGGTGGATGCGCCTGTGAGGAATCGCCATCGATCGGGATCCGCATCGAACCGTTCGGCGTACTCGGCCAATACTTCCGGCGTATCGAAGTCGGGATCGACGGAGAATGACACCAGTGTCACATCCTTGTTTTCGGCCCGGAGCCGGGTCTGCACATCGGCCATTTTGGCGGAGAACATCGGACAGACGGTTTTGCAGCGTGTGAAGATGAAGTTGGCCACCCAAACCCCGTTGAGGAGCTGGGCCGTCCCGTAGGCACCGTCTCGTTGATCGACCAGCGAGAATGCGGGGACGGTGCCGTATTCTTCAGGCGGTGCAGCGGGCGGTTCGCGGTTCAACACCGCCGTTCCCGCGACCACAACGATCGCGGCGAGCAGGACCCATATCCGCAGCAATCTCCGCAGCCACGGAGACGGCTCGGGGTCCGAGTTGGCACCGCCATTCATACGGTGGTTTTATCCCTGCTTTGGTGCGGCGGCAATCCGAACGGTCGGGTCTCTCTCGGGGCTCCACAGGGCAAGGGACTCAGAAGCGGTTAGCGGTTGTATCCGAAACCGGTTGGGAAGCACCCGACCCGCATTTCAATCGAGTCAAACCCGTCCACAGGAAGATTTTATGAAGGCCCCAATCCGAGTCGCAGTCACCGGCGCAGCCGGCAACATCGGTTACGCTCTCTTGTTTCGCATCGCATCGGGGAGTTGCTTTGGCGACGACCAACCTGTGATCCTCCAGTTGCTGGAGATTCCCCCCGGAATGGCGGCCTTGAAAGGCGTCGTCATGGAGCTTCAGGACGCGGCCTTCCCGCTGATTCACGGGATCGAGATGTCGGATGACGCCAACGTGGCATTTGCCAATGCGGATGCGGCGTTTTTGGTCGGTTCGCGCCCGCGCTCGAAGGACATGGACCGCGCAGATCTGATCAAGGTGAACGGGCCCATCTTCACGGGGCAAGGCAAGGCGCTGAACGACAACGCCAAGCCTTCGGTCAAGGTGTTGGTTGTGGGCAACCCTTGCAACACCAACGCGCTGATTGCGTGCCACTCGGCTCCCAACATCCCCAACAGCCAGTTTCACGCCATGACCCGCCTCGACGAGAACCGAGGCAAAGCGCAGATTGCGGGCAAACTTGGCGTCACCGCCGGTGCCGTGAAGAACCTCGCCATTTGGGGCAACCACTCCAACACGATGTTTCCGGACTTCTACCACGCGTCCGTGAACGGTGATTCCGTGGTTGAGCGCGTCGGAGAAGCGTGGGGCCAAGGCGACTTCATGCAGACGGTCTCGACCCGGGGCAAGGCGATCATCATGGCCCGAGGCGCCTCGAGCGCTGCATCGGCCGCATCCGCCGCTGTGGACCACATGCACAGCTGGTGGCACGGCACGCCTGAAGGCGAGCACACCTCGATGGCGGTGTGGTCGAACGGCGAGTACGGCGTTCCCGAGGGCCTGATCTTTTCGTTTCCCTGCTCGGTCAAGGATGGCGTCGCCACGGTCGTTGAAGGCATCGACCACAACGACTACGCGAAAGGCAAGATCCAGGCGACCGCCGACGAGTTGATCGCCGAACGGAGCGCCGTTGCGTCATTGTTGACCTGATTGGGTCATTGATGTCCCATTGGGGCGCCGCGTCCTGAAAAAGTGCGACAAACTTGCCGCACCTTGCGGGGCGTGTGCGCCTTTTTTTGGCCTTGCAATGGTCGAAAGGGTCCGACGTGCTTATACGTTGGGGCTGGCACGAATCTTGCCAGGGAAATCCCGACACGATCAGCCACCGACCACCACCCATGGAGTCGATTTTATGTTGCGCAACACCCTCCTCATCACGCTCGCCGCAATCGGATGCAGCGAGCAGAAGTTTCACACGCTGAACGGAGCCGACGGTGTTCGCGGACCGGCCATCGAGTTGGACCCAGACTTCCTTCAGTTCGGCAACCTCCGCGAAGGCCAGGAGGAAATTCAGACGTTCACCATCTCCAGCGTGGGCGAGACGGCCCTTCAGGTGGAAAACATTCGGGTTGAATCGGACGCGCCCAGCTTCACGATTCTGACCGACGTCGAGGGCCTCCGACTGCCAGTGGGTGAGGCGGTTGAGGTGGATGTGGCATTCTCCGCGATGGCGGCGGACGAGCATTTTGGGCAGGCCATCGTCACCAGCAATGCGGCTGTTGAGACGGAAGTGAGCGTGGAGTTGGCGGGCGCTGGGACGATCGCGGAGCTTCAGATTTCTCCCGATCCCCTCGACATGGGCGACACCTACGTCGGATGCGAGAAAGACAACACCATCGACCTGACGAACGTGGGGACGGACGCGCTTGAGATTTACCAGATTCTCCAGGACGGCGCTTCGTTCACGCTGAACAACGGCCTCGACCTCCCGCTGACGCTGGAGCCCGACGAATCGGTGAGCGTCGACATGGAGTTCTCGCCCCTCGACGCCGGGGAAAACGAAGGCACCATCACGGTGTTCTCGAGCGAGCCGCTCGGGGAACGCGAAGCGATCCAGTTCGGCACCGGGGAGATCTCGGCCACCTACGACGAAGAGTGGACCGTTCCGGCGAACCCGCCCTCGGACATTGTCTTCTACGTCGACCAAAGCGGCTCCATGAGCGACGACCAAGCCCGACTGGCCTCCAACTTTACGACGTTCATCAGCGAGCTGAACACCTACAGCACCGACTGGCAGATCATCGTGGCCAACGACCAATGGAACACGGGCTGCAACAACACCAGCGGGGTGCTGATGCCCGGCTCGCCCAACTACACGACGCGGTTTGGTGACGCGGTCAGCTCGGGCGGTGGCTGGTACACCGAGGCGGGCCTGACCGTGGTCAGCGAGGCGATCGACAAAACGGACGCCGGCGAATGCAACTACGGGTTCCTGCGCCCCGATGCGATGCTGCACATCATCATGGTGTCGGACGAGGTCGAGCAATCGCCCAGCACTTGGAACTGGTATGTCGACAAGATCATCGCCAAGAAGGGAAGCTCGGCGAACGTCAAGTTCTCCGCGATCGCCGGGGACTACCCAGGTGGATGCGCAAGCGCGTCCGGCGGAAGCGCCGATGCCGGCGACGGGTACTACCAGCCGGTGGTGGCCACCGATGGGGTGTTTTTGTCGATCTGCTCGGACTGGGCCACGCCCTCGAACCTCTCGATGCTCGCCGCAGCATCGGTCCAGATGGAGGCCTACGAACTGGGCGCAACCGCTGCGCCGTCCACCATTCAAGTGTTCGTCAATGGAACCGAGCGGAACTCGGGCTGGCACTACGATGCGGACGACAACACGGTGGTGTTTGACGAAGGCATTCCCACGGAAGGGGATCACGTGCGCGTGACGTATGGCGGTGTCGCCAGCTGCGACTGAGCGCTCCACCTTGCGGTGAGTGGAATGGCCCAATGCCCAGGCATTCGGGCCATTCGTTTTGGTGCAACTGGTTACGGGGCTCGAAACGAGGAGCGGACGAGTGCGGGTCGCATGGTGTGCAGTGTGGGCGGCGGTTTGGATTGCGGGGGCGTGTCGGCCCAGCAGTTCCGATGTCACCTGGTCTTCGGACGTGGGCCCCCCAACGTCACAACAGGCGATCTGGGTAGACTTTGCGGACGGCAGCCGTCTGGGCGGCGCTTCCGTGGAGCGCACGGGACCCGCATCCGCCCAGGCCCGTTTTCATTGGGCTCCGTCCAAGTCGCTCGACGGTGCGCAGATTGAACTGCGTTTGTTTCCCTCGAATGGGGGGGCTTCGATACCGGTGAACGCGGTGCGGTTGCGAGGCCGCGGAGAGGAAGCCGCCATTGTCCAGGTCGCCTTCGACGATGAGGCGTTGCGGCGGGCCCACCCGCACTGGTTGATGGCACAGCTGCAGCGTCCCGACGGCGAGGCCGTGGCGGCAGCAGCGTTCCCCGGCGATTGGGTTTCGCTTGGTGCGGTCCGGCCCGCGGGTGCTGGGCCGCTGACCGAGCACCCTCTCCGCGCGGCGGCGCTCCGCCTTGCTGCGGGTGGTGACGCAAACCTCGGTCGACGGCAAAACGGATTGTCGGGGATGCGGGGACCCGCGGATGCGCTGAGCCGGCTGCCCATGTTTTCGGACGCAGACATTGGGTTTCTCAATTTGGAGTCGGTGCTGGCCGACTCCGGAGCATTGCGCGTTGAGAAAGGGGAGCCCGTGCCGTTTTATTTTCGCGGTCGTCCCGAGCAAGCGCAGGTCTTGACGACGGCGGGCATCGATGTGGTTGGGACGGCAAACAATCACTCCGGCGACTACGGCCCGGATGCACTCCTGCAGCAGAAACGGATTCTGTCGCAAGCCGGTGTGTTGGCTCCCGGGAGCGGTCCATCGCAGCAAGATGCCTGTGCGCCCGTGTTTCTGGAGCGGGGTGGCGTGACGGTTGGAATCATTTCGGTCGACGCCACCTTGTCGCTGTTTGCGGCCACCGATTCCTCGGCGGGTACGTGCCATGCATCCGCCAGTGACACCGGCGAGGCGATGGCCACCATCGGGCCAGCAATCGCTGGTGCACGCCGTCGCGCGGACGTGGTTTTCGTCGCCATTCACTGGGGAAAGAACCTGAAGTCGCGGCCATCCTCCGCGAACCGTCGTTTGGGCGCGGCCATGGTGGAAGCGGGCGCAGACGCGATCTTGGGCAGCTCTGCTCACAAACTCCACGGCATTGAAATCGTGAATGGGCGACCGGTCATCTATGATGCCGGCAATCTGCTGTTCGACAGCCACTCCAAGGGCGAACTCGCTCGCTCGGGTGTCTTTGTCTTGCACTTTGATCGCGACGGCGTTCACCGGGTTGATGTGCACCCCATCGACGTGGACTACGGTTACAGTCGTCCCGCCAGTGGCAACAGCGCCGCCCGGACGCTGACTCGGTTTCGGGACTTGTCCGCGGAGCTGGGCACCCGGGTCGTGGTCGACGATGGCATCGCAGTGGTGCCGTTGCCCAGTCCGCCGTCCCGGCCGCCCGCAGCCGCCCGCACCCCTCCCCGCCCTTCGCACGCAAGACCGGTGATGGCCAACACGGTTCCACCGGCCGCTTGTTTGGCCGATGCCGTCCCGGCCGACGCGGTGATTGAGCCGCGGTCTTGGGGGTCGGTGCACCTGGTTGGCGCCCGCATGATGCCAGCTCGACCCACGGAGCGCCGCACGGTGTGGGTGGAAACCTGGTGGAAAATCGATGCCCCCGTATCGGACGATTTGTGGATGCGTCAGCGCATCAAATCGATCCCGCATCGCCCCGTGCAGATGTGGTGGGCCGATCACGAGCACTGCGACTGGATGTGGCCCACATCGAGATGGGTTCCCGGGCAGCTGTACCGCGACGTATACGGGGTGCGCCCTCCCAAACGCGCCGAGCCGGGCGACTATGAGTTGGTTATCGGCCTCATTCGAGACGAGTCACCGGTTGGGGAGAATCGGCGGATTCTGAGTTTTGAGTACCGGTAGATGCGCATGAACGATGAATCACCACGACCGGCAAGAGGAACCGCCATCCGCGCGGTGACGTTGCTCCTGTTTGGTGGATGGATCGCGTTCTCCCCCGCCTATCGGCAGGTCTTCGATGGTCGCTCGACGTGGTTTCCCCGATGGGTGATGTTTCACGGTTTTGGTCGGGACGTCTGCGACGTGCGATTCTTTGAGGGCGCGGGCACGACGCTGACTCCCCTGGACCGATTTGAAGTGCTGGGCCGAGAACGGTCCTGGTCCACCAGCAAATCATTGGTGCGGATGGGCGACCCCGTTGCCGTGGACCGCGTCACGCGGAAGATCTGCAAAGCCTTGGGCGCGGAGGCGGATGTCCGGGTGTATGCGCGTTGCGGAAGCCGCGGCGAGTGGAAGGTCAAGCGCCGTCCCAAGTCCAACGCGTGCCCCTCGGTTCGGAATCCATCCCCCCGACCATGGGAGAAATGATGGCGCGGTTCGTTCGGTTGGTGACCCGTGCGACGGAGATGGAGGGCTCCACCCGGTCAGTGGGGCTGCTCCGGCTGTGCTGGGGTCTGATTCTCTGGGCGCGCTGGGCCGATGAGTTGCTGCCGTTCCGGCGGATTGAGTTCGGACACTGGGCGCTCAGTGTGTGCTTCTTCGTGGGCACAACCGGCATGGTGGTTGGCTTATTCAGCCGGCTCTCCTCCCTCATTGCAGGACTGACCACCATGGCGATGGTGTTCGTGGTGGGCCACAAAATGGGGGTCGAGCCGTGGACCCACCACCACACGACGTTTTTGGCCGTGGTGACACTGGCGTTGGCGTTCACTCCGTGTGGACGGTCGTTTTCCGTGGACCGTTGGATGGCCCTGCGACGAGCGGAACGGCAGGGCAATGCATGGCCGCTCGAACGGGGCAACGTGTGGGCCATTCGCTTGGTTGGGCTTCAGCTATCGGCCATCTATTTCTGGGGCGCGGTCGACAAGACCCGCTGGGCCTACTTGGGCGGGGATCGACTGGAGCAGCCGCTCATGTACTTGTACCTCGGTTCGGATTACCCCGGTGCGTGGTTCCATTGGGCGGCAATCGGCATGGCGTTCACGACGGTCGCGCTCGAATACTGCTTGGCCGTGGGCCTGTGGTTTCAGCGCGTGCAGAAACCGTTGATGGTCTACGGACTGTTGTTCCATGCCGGCTTGTACTACTTCCTGCCCGTGACCGTGTTTTCCATTGCTTCGATGGTGGCGTACCTGGCCTACTTGTGTCCGCAGCAGGTGCACGACTTCGTTGACCGCATGGTGGGCGCGGCCCCGGCTCGAGAAGAATAGCCGTCAGCCGGTGGCTTGGGCGTCGGTCAGGTCCTCAAATGCGCGGATCGCGCGTTCGATGCCGTCGTCGTCGACGTCAAGGTGGGTCACGATTCGAAGCGCAGTGGCGGACACGGCCAGGCAGCGGACGCCGCGCGCCTCGAGGGATGCTTGCGCCTGCGGACCGTCCCGCACATCCACGTAGACCATGTTCGTTTGGGGTGGCTGAACCGTGTATCCAAGCGCCTTGAGCCCTCTGGCGAGGTCTGCCGCTCGTCGATGGTCATCGGCGAGTCGCTCCACGTTGTGCGTCAACGCGTGGATGCCGGCTGCCGCCAGGATGCCCGATTGGCGCATTCCGCCCCCCAGTGCCTTGCGGACCCACCGGCCTCGTTCGATCAGATTCCGTGGACCGACCAAGAGGCTGCCAACCGGTGCGCCCAGTCCCTTCGACAAGCACACCGAGACCGTGTGGAAGGTGCGCGCTCGCTCGCTGGCGGGGATTCCGCTGGCCACCACGGCATTGAACAGGCGGGCGCCATCCAGATGCGCCCCGACCGACTTGCGGGCGGCAAGATCCCCCAACGCATGAAGCGCATCGATGGGGTAGGGGGTGCCGCCGCCACGGTTCGCCGTGTCTTCTGCGCACACCAGGCGAACGGGTGCAAAGTGGGGGTCGGGGGGACGAAAGCGTGCCTCGACGAGGCTTGGGTCGAGGATGCCGGCGGTGCCGGGAACGGGCCGAATCTGGACGCCGGAGATCATCGCGGCCGCGGCGCCTTCGTAGTTGAACGGATGAGCCCCCGCCTCCATCAGGATCGCGTCGCCGGGTTGCGTGTGGAGGCGGATGGCGATTTGGTTCGCCATGGTCCCGCTGGGGGTGAACAGTGCGGCATCCTTGCCGAGCATCTCGGCTCCGAGCGCCTCGAGGCGTTGCACGGTTGGGTCGTCGCCCAATACGTCGTCGCCCAACTCCGCAGACTGCATGGCAGCCCACATGCTTGGGGATGGGCGGGTCACGGTATCGGAGCGCAGGTCGACGGGCTTCACGGCGTCCTCAAGATTGGATGAGCGATGGCAGGTAGTCGTCGGGCGGCTCGATCCCGAACAGGCTCAAGATGCTGGCCCCAACGCGGGCAATGCTGCCGTTGACGGTGGGTCCAGAGTCGACCGTCAACGCGAGCGATTGGCCCGGCGCATAGACCCAAAACGGCACGGGGTGCTTGGAGTGACTCGTGCAGGGTACATCGGTGTAGCCGCCGGTTTTTTTGTCGAACATGAACATCTGGTCGGCATTGCCGTGATCGGCGGTGACCAACATCACCCCACCGGCTGCGTCCACCGCAGCCATCAGTTTCCCAACCTCCGCATCGACGCACTCCACCGCATCGATCGTCGCATCCAGGGCACCGGTGTGGCCCACCATGTCGCCGTTGGCCAGATTGATTCGGATGTGGTCGAACGCCTTGGATTCAAGGGCGGCAATGGCGCGGTCGGTGATGTCCGGTGCGCTCATGGCGGGTTCGGTCTCGAACGGGACCGCGAGGGATGGAACTTCCTCCCACGTTTCATGCAAGGGGCGTTCGCCGCGGTTTCCGTTGAAGAAAAAGGTGACGTGACCGTATTTCTGCGTCTCAGAGATGGCGTAGGTCTTCAGCCCCGCAGCCTCGAGTTGTTCGCCCACCGTTTGGTCAATCGCTGGCGGCGCAACCAAGTAGTTTGGGGGGATGTGCAAGTCGCCGTCGTACTCCATCATGCCGGCGAAGAACACGTCGGGGGTCCGCGCCCGTTCGAATGCGGTGAAGTCGGGATCCGTGAAGGCTTGGCAGATTTCGAGCGCGCGGTCGCCCCGAAAGTTGAACAGAATGACCGCATCGCCATCATGGACGCCATCGTAGTCGCCCACCACAAACTCGGGGAGGTACTGGTCGTCGACGGCGTCGTCCGCGGCGTACAGGCTTCGAATTCCTTCGGTAGCGCTGGGGTAGCGCGCACCTTCACCGTCGACTTGAACCGTCCACCCCCGCTCCACCATGGCCCAGTCTGCTTCGTAGCGGTCCATCGTGATTCTCATCCGTCCACCGCAAGAACCGATGGCGTAGTCGCCTTCGACAGAGTCCAGGAGCGCCTCCAGTGGCTCGATGTACGTCAATGCAGACCGAGCACTCACGTCCCGCCCGTCGGTCATGGCGTGGACCCGGAGGCGGCCGACGCCGTCCAATGCTGCGCGTTCGATCATCGCCCGAAGGTGATCGATGTGGCTGTGCACATTTCCGTCGCTGGCCAGACCGATGAGGTGCAACGTCTTCGCCCGTGTCGCCCGCTTCCAAGTTGGGCTCTCCCAGATGCTTCCGTCCGCAATCGCATTCGCCACGAGCTTTGCGCCTTGATCAAAGATGCGGCCGGCACCCATCGCGTTGTGGCCAACCTCGGAGTTGCCCATGTCGCCGTCCGACGGCATTCCCACGGCGGTGCCGTGGGCTGCGAGCAAGGTCCATGGGCAGCGCTCAGTGAGGGCGTCGAGGTTGGGGGTCACGGCGAGGTGCACGGCGTCGCCTTGGTCACGGCGGCCCCAGCCAACACCATCGAGGATGCACAGAACAACGGGTCGATAAGTCATGGGAACGGCTAACCGGTATCGACTGCCGGTTCCCGTTTAAACTGTGCGCCGAATGCGCCCGCCAGCACGCACGCGGGAAAGATGAACTGGGGATACACCTCGACAATCAGGGCGACCGACTTCCAGGCGTCCAATCGGGTGGGTTGCCAGGCGTGGGGCTGAATGAAGAAGAATGCGAATACGATGGCGAGCCCAACCGGAATGCCGAGGACGGCTCCCCAATACCAACGCATCCAAGAGGCGGTCAGCAGGGGAGTGGAGAGACCGGAAATCGCACAACCGACCAGCGCGGCTGTCCATACGTCGCTGCTCAACGCATGGGTCCAGGGTGACGCCGCATCACCCACGCTCATCAAGTAGGCGACGATTGCGGAGGCAGCCGTCCACGTCCCAATGAGGAAGCGCGAGCGAACGATCGCACGGACCATGAGGAAACCCCGGTTGAACGAAACCAGCATACAAGGATTGCGCCTTCGCGTGGATCCCCTTCGTCGGTTAGGAGGCCCCATCGGGTGGAAGGATCTGGATTCGCGCCGCATCATGAGGTGTCGAACGGTCCGCGAACTCGCATTGGAGGGTATCGATGAGCAAGCCAGAGCTGGTGGTGGATTCCATCCCTGAGCCAACCCCGGAAGAACTGCGGTTGGCCTACCAAGTCGGAGCGCGGTCTCGCGCCTTGGAAGAACACATCGTGCGCCTCGTCAGCCGGGGAGAAGTGAAGTTCGCGATCTGGGGCCCCGGCGAAGAAATCCATGGCACCGCAACGGCGCTTGCCCTGTCAAAAGTCGTCAATGATGTCGCGCACTTCGGGATGGTGCCGCACTACCGTTCCGGCTCGCTCTGTTCCATGTGGTGCGACCTGAACGGGCACGCAGACTTTTCGCTCGAGGTCCTCCGTCAGCAGTTCTCCAAAGACACCGATGAGATGAGCCGCGGCCGCCAGATGGTGTACCACCTGTGCATCGAGGACGTCGGCATTCTGCCCGTGCAGTCTCCGGTTGGAATGCAGCTCGGGAAGGCGGCCGGCTACGCGATGGGCTTCAAGGTCAAAGGCGTGGAGGATGGCATCACCGTGGGGATCATCGGCGATGGGACCAGCGCCGAGGGAGACCTGCACGACGCCATGAACGCGTGTGCGGTGTGGAGCCTGCCGACCATGCTGATGGTGACCGACAACGGTGTGGCCATCTCGACGAACCCCGATGAAGGTCGCGGAATCAAGGACTTCAAGGCGTATGCGGAAGCCTTCGGCATGAAGCACTTCACGTGCGACGGGCGCGATTTTTGGGACGTCTACAACACAATGTACGAGGCCTTTTTATACATTCGCGACGCCCAGGCTCCGGTCGTCATGCACGTTCATTCCCTTCCGCGGTTCAATGGGCACAGCTCGGCAGCCGATGTGACCTTCGACCTGGGCCAAGAAGATCCTCTGATCCGGTTTGGTGAGGCGCTGGTTGAACGGGGCGTGTTGACGGAAGCGGACATCATGCGTCGGATTGAAGGGTCGGGTCGGGACTTTTTTGCGCACCACGAGCTCGGCTCGGTGATGGCTGCCGAAGACGAAACGATCAAGGGATTGCTCGATCAGGTGCGAGCCGAACCCGATCCGGCGCCAGAAAGCATCGAAGAACACATCATGGCACCCTTTCCGGACGTGACGGAACACCCCGGCGAAGGCGTCACCAACATCACCTATGCCGGTGCCATTCGGGCCGCATTGCACCAGATCATCGACGAAAAGAACGGCGTCATCTGGGGCCAAGATGTCGGTCGATTGGGCGGCGTCATGCAGGCCACAGCGGGCATCAAGGGTGCGCACGCCGACCGAATCATCGATGCCCCGCTCAACGAACCCCTCATCATGGGAACGGCATGCGGTGCCGGTCTGCACAAGGACATCACGGTGCTGCCCGAGATTCAGTTTGGCGACTATTCACTGAACGCATTTCACTGGTTTGTGCACATGGGAAACCTGTACTGGTGCACCAACGGCAACGCGAACTTCCGGACCATCATGCGGACGCCAGTGGACCCGTTTGGCGGTGGTGCGGTGTACCACTCGATGAGCATCGACGGCTACTTTGCGCCGATTCCTGGCCTGGTGATCTTGATGCCCTCGACCAGTTTTGATGCATTCGGGCTGTTGAAAACCGCCGCGGACTACGGCGGTCCGGTGTTGGTTCTGGAGCCAAAATGGATGTATCGCCAGAGCTTGGGGCCGGCCTTCCCAGGAGAGCCGACCGATGCCGATGAGATCGGTCGCATGCGGAAGGGCCTGATGCGGGGAGAAATCCCATCGATTCCTTCCGATGTCCGCGTGCCGTTCAGCAAGGCCGCCGTCCGACGGTCCGGAGCCGATGTCACCATTGTTTCATGGGGCCGCGCTGTGCACACGAGTCTCGACGCCGCCGGTCGCCTGGCGGAAGACGGAGTCGATGCCGAGGTCATCGACCTGCGCACCCTTGTACCACCGGACCTTGATGCGGTGTTCGAGAGCGTGAGCAAGACGGGTCGCCTGGTGGTGGCGGCCGAAGACAGATCCTTCGCTGGGCTTGTCCGGTCCATCCAAGGACCGGTGGTCGAACGATTCCCTGGCGTGCCCACAGTGGCCCTCGGGCAAAAGAACATCCCCGGAATCGCCCAGTCCCTAATTTTGGAGGATGCGACCATTCTGACGGCGGACGACATCGTAAACGGTACCCAGCAGGTGCTGCAGACGAAGGTGAGTGGAGAGACCACAACGGTGTACATCCCCCCGCGGTACTTCCTGAATTAGGTCGCTGCGGTGGAACAAAAAACGCCGGCTCGCGTGGCCGGCGTTTTGGGTTGAGTGTCTCCCTGCACCGGCAGACACCCCTGCCGTTGGGTCCCCACCCAAACAGCGCGACACCCCGCCGACCTTGCGGTCGACGGGGTGAAAGCGGCTGTCGAGAATCCATCGGGTCCACTTCAGAGGTTTGCGCATCCGACCGAACTGCCTGCGACCGCGAAGGTCGAGTGCCGGACTTCCTTGACGTTAGGGGGGAACTCAGGGTCGTCGGGCGCATTCGCGACTGCAAAGCAGACACTCATGCGTCCTTCACCACTTCCAGGGGCAGCTCGTTGGCCTTCGCTGCTTGCCCCCTTGACTTTTCACGCCGTGCGCTGAGTCTTCGGGGCTTTCCCGGTCCTGGCGCCGCGTGCGGTTTCCCGCCGACGCGACCCTCTTTCCTTCCCATCGCCTTCGAAGGCTCTGTTCGGTCTGAGCGGTTCATTCGCTCCCGAGTCACTCACCGCCAACGCAGTTGGGGTTTGCTTCACCGGGGTCGCCTGAACTTCCTCTCGTGTGGTTTTCCAAAGATCGCCCCTCCGCCGTCTCTCCTGCTTGCGTCCAGTCCCGCGCCGCCGCCCGAAGGCTGCTCCGCTTCGACCCGCCACCGCCAAGTGTCGGGTTCCGTCCGCCTCTGCCGTTTCTCACGACTCTGACGGTTTGCTCCGCATGCAGGCCCACAGGTTTGTTTCGCCCTGTATCCGGCCATGGAGTTCAGGTGGTTTCGCTTCCAGCCTCGCCATCGCTGTGTTGCCACATCAACCGCTCCTCTGGTCGCTCCTCGCACCTGCGTTCATACCCTCCGAAGTGTTCCCCTCGCCAATGGCCGCCGTGCGTCACCGCACTGCCTTGCCCTCTCGCCGTTGCACGCATGCGCCGTTTCCAGCCATCGCGCGCCCGACCTCAGGGCGTTGCTCCATTCACGAGTCCGTTGTTCGACCGTGGCGTTGCCGCCGCGCTCGACCCGATACTCCCTTGGGCTTTGGTCCTCTTCAAGGTTCTCCCTTCATCCCGAGTGCTCCGTTGAACACCCCCGGGGCGTTGCCGCCGTGACGGCTCGCCCTTGGGCCTCCCCGCTTGGCGGGGTTTCCCTGGATGTGCGTTCCGCGATTGCGGTCCGCGCGGCAAGCTCAGCTTGCCCACCCCAGTCAACGCCATTCGAAAATGCCGCTGACGACGCCGTGATGCGAAGCACCACGCGCCGGCCTGCCGACCTGCGCCAGCCTGCCATTGGAGTGTTCGAGTCGGCCTTTCGTACACTTTCGCTGCTCGCCGCCGCCGATTCCGATGGAATCCTGCGAAGAAAGCGCCGTGTTTCAAAGACCAGCCCGGGAAAAAGTGGCGTTGGTTTCACGCGTCTCCACACCGCAGCGTGCACCCGAGGGTACTCCCTGTGATTGCATGCGAGGCCACCGCGTTCCCCGCCGCATCGAAATGCTGCTGGGCCCGTGCCGTCTCGCCAAAGACTCCCTTCGCCTGCAGCCGTGCAGTGACCTGCTGCTGCGGACCCGCCCGAGCGGGCGTGCCAACGAAGAGATGGTTCCTGACCCCCGCGTTGGGGTTGCAAGCAACTCCGGTGGGGGCCCGGTTCCGTTGTGGAACCGCCGACCTTCTTGAGGTTTGTGACGTCAAAGAACAGTTGAGTCAGGAACCGAGGTTCCATCCTCCAACCGAGTTTTCGGTTCAGCCCCGGATCCCCGCAGCCGCGTCACTTTATTGCACGACCCGTGCCAACTTTGCACTTCCACGACGTCCATCGTTTGTGGAAAACTCGATCGGGAAGTGAATTTCCCACAGAGTTTTCCACAGGGCGAGTCGGTGGGTGCTGCGAGGGGCGGATAGAGCATTTAAGTATAGCAAAATCAATATCTTGAGACATTGTATTCTGGTCTCAAAAATGGGATCTGATTTTCCCAGTTTTGCATGGGTTCACAGAATTCGAATCAAGGCCAAGACAGCCGAGGTCCGCGCCGTTAGGATCGGGGTCCCCACCCGGACGTTCGTCTGGTCCCCTTCCACTCAAATCCCCGCCAAATCATGTCCATTGACATCACATCCATGCGACTCAAGTCGATCAGCGAGCTGGTCGAGACGGCCCACAGCATCGGGCTGGACAACGCCGCCAATCTCTCTCGGCAGGAACTGGTGTTTGAGATCGTGCGTCATCAAGGCTCGGCTTCGCGGTCGACCGCGGGTGCGGGCGTGCTCGAAATCCTCCCGGATGGGTTTGGATTCCTTCGTTCGCAAGAGTGCAACTATGCGCCTGGTCCCGATGACATCTACGTTTCGCCATCTCAGATCCGGCGGTTCAACCTCCGCACGGGTGACTTGGTCGGGGGGCAGATCCGGGCGCCGAAAGAAGGCGAGCGCTATTTCGCGTTGATCAAGATCGAGAGCATCAACGATGCGCAGCCCGAGGGGACGCGGACCAAGCCGGTGTTTGATGTGTTGACACCAGTCCGGCCGCTCAGCCGCATTCAGTTCACAAATGGCGTGGAAAACGTGACGGCGCGCCTCATGGATTCGTACCTGCCCATGGGCTTTGGGCAGCGCGTCGCGGTCGTCGCACCGCCACGGACGGAGCGCTTCGCATTTTTTAAGGACCTGATCCATGGGATTCGGTCGAACCACCCGAGCGCCAAGGTCCTGGTGTTGCTGCTGGATGAGCGCCCCGAAGAGGTCACGGCGTTGACGCGAAGCGTGGATGCCGAGGTGCTCTACTCCACCTTTGACGAGCCAGCAGCGCGGCACGTCCAAGTGACCGATATGGCCCTCGAGCGGGCGAAGCGGATGGCGGAAAGCGGGAACGATGTCGTGTTGTTCGTCGACTCGTTGTCGCGATTGGCCAGGGCGTCTCACGCAGCAAACCCGGCGGGCGGCAAAATGATGAATTCGCTGGTGGACATCGCGGCCTTGCAGTGCGTGCGACGGGTGTTCGGCGCGGCGCGATGCCTCGAAGAGGGCGGCAGCCTGACGCTGTTCGCCACGCTGTTGGTGGGATCCACGTTTGATGAAGTGGTTGCCGAAGACCTGTTGGTGGCCGCGAATGGAGTCATCCGACTGGACGACGAGCTCGCCAATCGCGAGCATCATCCCGCTCTCGACTTGTGGGGAAGCAGCACGGGTGCCCGCGAGAACTTTCTGTCCGGTGAAGAGCTGGACGCGGTCAAGACGCGTCGGCGGGGGTTGAAGGGCGACGCCAAGCAAGACCTTGAGAAGGCGATTCAGTCGACGAAATGACCATGCGGCGCAGTTTGCGCCTTGACAACCGAGACCAAACCGGCAAATAAGGGCCGTCATAGCGCGCGCGGAGGGGGTTCCGATGCGCGAGCCGCACTCGGGCGACTCCGCCCCAATGCCCCATGGAGCCACCATGAAACCCGACATTCATCCCGACTACCAATACGTTGTTTTCCAAGACGCCGCGGCGGACTTTTCGTTCCTGTCGCGCTCGACCATGAAGTCCGACAAGACGATCACGTGGGAAGACGGCAATGAGTACCCGCTGATCAAGCTCGACATCTCGAGCGCATCGCACCCGTTCTACACCGGGAAGCAGAACATCGTGGACACCGCCGGGCGCGTCGAGCGCTTCAAGCGCAAGTACCAGATGTAGTTTCGGGCCAGCGGTGCCCTGAAAGCCGGATTCGTTTCCGCCCGCTGTCCCCGCACGCGATAAGGGGTCGTCATGTCGATGCACCCCCGAGACGCCGCCCGCCGAATTCAAGAGTTGGACCAGCAGTTGATGGACCCCGCCGTGGTGTCCAATCAGCAGCGCCTAAAGGACGTCTCGCAGGAACGCGCGCGACTGGTTCCCATCGTGGAGACATGGGCCGCACTGACCAAGGCCCGGACCGAACTCAAGGAGTCCCGCGAGTTGATGGACGATCCCGAGTACCGGGAGATGGCGCAGGAGGAACACGATGCCCTCTCGACGCAGGTCGAAGCGCTGCAAAAGAAACTCCGGATTGCCCTCATCCCCCCCGATCCGTACGAGGGGCGCGACATTCTGATTGAGATCCGGGCTGGAACCGGCGGCGACGAAGCGGGACTGTTCGCAGGAGACCTGTTTCGGATGTACGCGCGGTACTGCGATGCGCGACGGTGGAAAACCGAGATCATCTCGTCGTCTGAGGTCACCGTCGGTGGCGCGGGGGGCAAAGCGGTTCAGGGCTACAAGGAAGTGATTTTTCAGGTGGCTGGGGACGACGCCTACAAGTACCTGCGCCACGAGAGCGGAGTGCATCGCGTTCAGCGTGTTCCGCTCACGGAGACGCAGGGACGCATTCACACGTCTGCTGCAACCGTCGCAATCATGCCGGTGGCCGATACGGTCGAGGTCAACATTGAAGAGAAGGACCTTCGCATCGACGTGTTCCGAGCATCGGGGCCTGGCGGACAATCGGTCAACACCACCGACTCTGCGGTGCGAATCACGCACATCCCAACGGGCGTGGTCGTGCAGTGCCAAGATGAAAAGTCGCAGCACAAGAACAAGGCAAAGGCCATGAAGGTGCTGGCGTCGCGCATCTTGGAACAACAAGAAGCCGAGGCCGCGGCGGAGCAGGCTGAGCAGCGACGATCGCAGGTCGGCTCTGGCGACCGTTCGGAGCGCATTCGGACCTACAACTATCCCCAGAACCGGCTCACTGACCATCGGATTGGGCTGACGTTGTACAAGCTGGACCGCATCATGGAGGGGACGCTCGATGAGGTCGTGGACGCCATGATGGAGGCCGTGCTTCAGCAGGTTCCGACCGACATTTCCGAGGATGAAGACGGGTAATCAGGGTCGCTCAAGCCAGATCGGGCTGGTGATGGCCCAGTCCTCCTGGCCTCGTGCGATCGCCAGTGCCCAAAGCACACTGGGCAGCTCGACGGTGACGGGGAGTTCTGCCGCAGACCACGCGCCCAGCGACTGTCCGCGCGGGCCCACGATCTGCACGACTTCGATGTCGCCGGGATGGGTCAGCGACAGCTGAGCGACGGCGGTGTCGGGAAGGCTGGAGGGCCAATCACTGCGGTGATCGCCGGGGTTCAGATCGTTGATTTGAAACGCGAGGTTGGGGCCGGTGCTGGGGCTGGTGCGGCCTTCCATGATCGCCCGCTCGATGTCTTCTCGTGTCCGGCCTTCGGTGTGGACCCAGGTCGATGCACCCACCAGACCCATGGTCATGCCGGCGTCGTATTGGGCCGCGATGGTGTTCAGATCGGCGAGTGAATCCACATAGAGGAGGTCCGGCACAACGGCGGCATGTTGCGGTTCGTGAACAGCATCGAGCCATTCGGCGTCGACCGCAGTGTATCGGCGTCCTGCCTTTGACATCCATGCGAGGAGGTCATCCGCGGACAGATCTTGCCACGGAGCCGCTCCGTGGGCGGCTGCCCGGTCATTGGGGCTCCAAGGCCAGGCAAAGACGCTGCCGGAAGGACTGGCAGCGCGAGAGCCCGAGCGGGATGGAATCGGCGAATCATCGCGCGATACCGGCTGTGCGACTTCGTCGTTCGCGGTCAATATCGCGTAGTCGTACCCCAACGACGACAACCCATTCAGCACATCCACGCTCGTTCTGCGTTCAAACGGGCCGGGCGATGCCGGAGTGCCAAAGGCGATCCAGGCGTCGTCTGGGGTCGCGCGGGTCAAGGTCGCTGTTGCCTCGAGGGTCCCGTTGATGTCAACGGTTGGCATGGCGTAAGGGTCGTACTTGGGCCCGGATTCAATCCATCCGCTTCCGATGCCGGGTCCCACGGCGGCGCGCCCGCCATCCATGGGCAGCGGGTGGGGTTCGCCGTTCCAGGTCAGCGTGAAGGGAACCGGTGCCCCGTCCACGGTGAATGCCCGTGCATCGATGAATCCGCTGGCGCCGAGCGGACCAACCCGTCCATCGACTGCAGGGCTCCAAGGCGAGGGTTCAAAGCCCGCCTGAACGGCTCGAACGTCCGCGTTTGGAGGGTATTCATGGGTTGCGACGGAGTCCTCGGTGGGGGTGCGCGTCACCAGCGCATCGCCCACGCGGATTTCAATGTGCGAGGCGTCGGTCTCGAAGACACCGACCCGAGTCTGCGGGTAACGGTGGGTCATGACATCACGACTGGACCCCAGCGACAATCGCGATTCGTTCCACTGGAGCCATCCGCCCCGATCCGCGGGTTCATCGTCCCCGGCGAGCACCAAGCCGCCAGGGGCATGAACCCACTGCCCAATCAGAGTGGTGCCCGGGTTGGGGACCAGTGTGAATCCAGTGACGCCGTTTGCAACGATGGCTCCGCCGTCTTCGTCCAGTGTGTACGACCACGCGCGGGTTGGATCGTCGGTGGCGCGCAATCGAATCACCCCGTCATGGGCTTCAATCGTCACCTCATCGGGCCATTCGCCGGGAAGGGTCGGGAGCAACTCGATGATGTCATCCGACTCGCCGTGAATTGCGAT
>JAYZVA010000205.1:0-8564 GCA_036156175.1 Myxococcota bacterium | reverse complement strand
GGCTACCTGGCCAAAATAGCTACCGGGAAATTTCAAGCTGTTCTCATTTCGGGGACTTTCAGAGCAGAAGGGCTAAAATTCGCTTCCGGCCCGAGGGCGGAGGCAAGCCGGTGATCGCACACACGATCAATGGCTCCGGATTGGCCGTAGGGCGCACCCTTGTAGCGATTATCGAGAACTATCAACAAGAAGATGGGTCCATTTTGATCCCAGAAGTTTTACGTCCTTACATGGGTGGCCTTGACCAGATCACTGTTGCTGAATAGTCCCGTTCACCTCTGCCGGAGGCGTGGCCGAGTGGTCGAAGGCGTCGGTTTTGAAAACCGAAGACTCGCAAGGGTCCGGGGGTTCGAATCCCTCCGCCTCCGCACAAACACTGTTCTTTTTAAAACGTTATGGAGACGTGACCGAGTGGCCGAAGGTGCTTGATTGCTAATCAAGTGTGGGATGAGAGTTCCACCGAGGGTTCAAATCCCTCCGTCTCCGCCACCTCAACCTGCACCCTTAGCTCAGCTGGATAGAGCGTCTGGCTACGGACCAGAAGGTCGGGAGTTCGAATCTCTCAGGGTGCGCCATATCGCCCCGCCGGTTTCGCCGGTGGGGCGTTTTTTTTAGCCGATGACCCCGAGCTCGCGGCCGACTTCGGTGAACGCCGCAACCGCCCGGTCAATGTGTTCCGCGGTGTGGCCGGCAGAGATCTGAACGCGGATCCGGGCTTGGCCCTTCGGGACCACCGGGTAGCTGAAGCCGATCACGTAGATGCCGCGGTCGAGGAGTGCATCGGCCATGGTCGCCGCCAGGCGAGCCTCGCCGAGCATGATCGGCACGATGGGATGCACGCCGGGTCGAATGGCAAACCCCGCGGCCGTCATGGCTTCGCGAAAATGAAGGGTGTTGGCTTCGAGCCGATCCCGCAACTCGGTGGTGGCCGAGAGCATCTCGAAGGCCCGGATGGCCGCGCCGACAATTGCGGGTGCGACGGTGTTTGAGAACAAGTACGGCCGGCTTCGCTGTCGCAAGAGGTCGATGATTTCTTTCCGACCCGACGTGAACCCGCCGGATGCCCCACCGAGCGCCTTGCCCAAGGTCGAGGTGACCACGTCGACGCGGCCCATGACCGCGCAGTGCTCGATGCTGCCGCGACCGGTTTGACCCGTGAATCCGGTGGCATGGGAATCGTCCACCATCACCATGGCACCATAGGCCTCGGCGAGGTCGCAGATTTGATTCAGCGGGGCAATGTCGCCATCCATCGAGAACACCCCATCGGTGGCGATCATGATGGTGTTGCAGCCCGCTTCTTTGGCCTCGACCAGCTTGGCTTCCAAATCGCCCATGTCCATGTGTTGGAACCGAAGCCGCTTGGCTTTGCACAAGCGAATGCCATCAATGATCGACGCGTGATTGAGCGCATCCGAGATGATGGCGTCTTCCGGTCCCAAGATGGTCTCAAAGAGCCCGGCGTTGGCGTCGAAGCAACTCGTGTAGAGGATCGTGTCATCCGTGCCCAGGAAATCGCTGATGGCGGCTTCGAGTTGCTTGTGCTGGTCTTGCGTTCCGCAGATGAACCGGACCGACGACAAGCCAAATCCGTAGCGGTCCATCGCGGCCTTGGCGGCATCGATCAGGTCCCGATTGTTGGACAAGCCGAGGTAGTTGTTGGCGCAGAAGTTGAGCACTTCCGCACCGCTGTCGACTTGAATGTTCGCGGCTTGGTCCGAAACGATTACCCGTTCGTCTTTGTACAGCCCCGCCTCTCGAATGGATGCAAGTTCCGAACTCAAGGCGTCTTTTGCGGCTCCGTACATGGCAGGTGCTCCCGTTCAGCCCGCGAACCGAATCACAAGCTTTGGATGAATGTTGAAGGCGGCCTCAAAGGCCTCGGGCTCAAACTCATCGATGCCGACGATCGTGCCCTCCCCCCGTTTCAAGATAACGTCCCAGATGGCGTCCTGGATCCCATTCGACGGCGCTTGCAGAAGACCCCGGGTGACCTCCCAGGTTCCAAAGATGCGCCGACCCACCACGCCGTGGAGCTGAATTCCGTCCATCACCAGCCGGTGGGCATCCTCGATGGTGGCGTTGCCATTCTTCACGCCGAACAACACAACATCGCCACCGCGACGGCAAATCTTGATGGCGTTGTTCACGCTCGAGTTGAACCCGGCCATCTCCATCGAGACATCGACACCGGCGCCACCGGTGAGTCGGCGGACCGCTTCTCGCAGCGCCGGGTCAGACCGGTGCGGCTCATCGGCCGGTGGCATGCCGGGCGTGAGGACGGCGTCGCAGCCCAAGGCCTTGGCCATGGCGGCATTCTTCGGGTCGGGCTCCACGCCGATGATCGTGCTTGCGCCCATGCCCCGCGCGACCAACACAGCGAACAAACCAATGGTGCCGCACCCAAGAATGGCCACGGACTTTCCTCGCAGGTCCCGGACCTGACACGCGTGAACCGCATTGCCGAATGGCTCCTGCACCGCGCCCACTTCGGGGCGAATCAGATTCACATCCGTGGGCCAGACCGCCTTGGCGGGCAGCTTCACGTACTCCGCAAAACACCCGTCTCGAGAAATGCCGATGATCTTGTCCCGGGCGCACACGTGGAAGTCGCCGCTGCGGCACTGAAGGCAGGTACCGCACACAATGTGGCTCTCGGTGGAGACCACATCGCCCACCGCGTATCCGTATTTGGCCGCAACCCGGTCCCCGACCTCGACGATCTCGCCGAGCAACTCGTGGCCCACGATGCGCTTGGTCTTCCCTTCTTCGTTCAGCGAGTCGAGAATCATGTCGCCGAATGCCTTGCGCGTCCAGATGCCCCGGTCCGAGCCGCAGAACCCGGCGTAACGCACCTTGACGATCAGGCTGGTGCCGTCGCGATGGGCGGGATCGTCCAGCCTCGGCCGCGGAACCCGCTCTTTGACGAGGCCCCGAGAGCCCGACCAGTCCTCGCGGGAGGAATCGAACGTGAGTGCCCACATGCTTTGGCTCATTGTACCCTCCATCTCGACTTCGGGTCAGCGAGACCGCTATAGGTAGTGATTCATGTCCGCCATGACCGACCCATAGTGGTACCGCCAGTAGTTTGCCGAGTACGGCACCGACGCGCCCGTTCCGATGACGCTCTTTCCCTTGCCTTGGAATCGCATTCCAAAGGCGATCTGATTGAACCGGAAGGATTCTCCCTCGGACCAGCCAAGATCCTTCATCACCGACGTGGTCTCGATGAAAATCTTGACCTTGTCCGACGGCGAAATCGTGGTGTTCAACCCGGCCAGCACCCGCGGCGAGAACATGCCCGGGTAGAGCATGAGGTCCGGGCCCGCCTGAGCTTGAACGTCGACATACGCGTCGCCCGTCAGCGCAAATCGTTTGCCAACGGCGAGCAGCGGTCGGAGGCCCGGCGCAATCGGATCGAGGTTCAAGTGGACATCGCCAATTGCGGTCACGATCAAGTTGGTGCGCGTCGACTTCACGAGCGCGTAGCGGACGCCGCCCTCCAGGCTCCACCCGGAGTAGCGATGCTGCAGGCCACCGTGGACCGACATGTTGCGCTGAAGCTGATGCTCGTAGTCGATAATTAGGTTGATCCAGTTGATGTAGCCCCACTCAAATCCCGCGCGGATGCGGCTGCGGGGGTCAACGGCCTCCATCAGCATCGCCTGCGAAAAGTCCAGCTCCCGCTGGCCCTCATCGACCGAGTCTTTCGGGCGGTCGGCGGCAAACATCGATTCACTCAGTTCGTCGATGCGGTCTTCCACCTGCTTGCGGAAGACGGAGTTTGGATAGGTTTGCAGGTATTGTTCCCACGCCATGCCTTCTTCATCGGCCGCCATCCCGCTCACGTCGTTCATCTGCGCCCGATAGATCGAGGCGTTGTCGGTGCCCGGCGGGAGCTGGTCCAGCGGGAGGTCGTCTTCGTCCTCCTCAAGCCCGATGTCGATGTTGACGGTCTCGGCTTCGGAACCCAAGATCGACTCGAACTCGCTGGCTTCTTCTTCCAGTCCCGCATCGTCTGGGTCTTCGTCCATCGAGTCTTCTTCGTCGAAGCGGGGCAGAAAAACGCCGTCGTCCTCGTCTTCTTCTTCGAGGTCATCATCGAGCAACAAGTCGTCGTCGGCCGCGAGGGCGGGCCCGGCAGCAAAAGCAACCATCAACGAGAACAAAAATGGGTGTGCCGAGCGCATAGAAAACTCCAACCTTCCGTGGCGGGATAGTAAGCCTTATCCCCGTCCCCTCGCAAGCGCCCCCGATGGACTATTCACAAGCTTCACAGACTGATGAACTCTCATTGGCCGACAAGGCGGAAGAAGTCCGGGCCTACGTCGTGGCGGTGCGGGGCGGTGCACCGTTCTTGTCGGCCGCCGACGGCAGGCTCCTGGTTCGGTGGCTGGAACAGGGCATCTCCGTGGGCCGGATCCTGGCCGCCATTGACGAGGTGGCCGAGAGACGCCGGAAGAAGCGGACTCGGCGGCGGCTCACCCTGACCGCCTGCAAGCGAAGCATTGAGCGTCCTGCGGCCCCCACCGCACTGGCCCGCGCGCCGAACCCCACAACCAACGTAACCCTGCGGGCATTTGCGGAAGAGTTGGCCGCGATGGACGTGGAACCGCACCTGACCGGTGAGCGAGACAAACTGGTGGCCCGAATCGGGGCGCTGAAGGGTTCGCCAGAGCGGGTCACCACCGATGCGATCGCGGCCTGTCGCGCGTTCCAAGAAGCCGCTTGGTTCGCCGCCCTGCCAACCATGGCGACGATACGGGAACAGGCCGCCGTCGAACTGCAAGCCCTCGCCAGCATTCTGAAACCCGATCAACTCCAGGCCTGCATCGATGAAGTCACCCGCGACATTGTGAAACGGCGCACTCCCCTGGTGTCTGCCAAGGCCGTATGGGATAGGGTCACCGCCGTATGAACGCAATCCCCACCGACCACCCCGCGCACTCCCTCGACGCCTACCGAATCGGCACCCGCGGTGAGTTTGCCGTCGCCGAGCAGCTTTCGCGTCCCACGTGCCCGGTTTGTCAGGGCACCGGCCACGCGCGCACCGAAGTGGACGGTCGGATCACCATGGGTCGATGCCGCTGCCAGATGTTGCCGGACCGCGTTCACTTGTTCAACCAAGCCGCCATTCCCGCCCGCTACATGAGCGCGACCTTTCTCAGCTTTGCGCAGACCCCCGAGGGCCGCCTCAAAGAACTCGACCCGAGCGCGATTCGCGCGATGGGGCGCGCCAGCCAGTGGGTCGATGGATTCCGTCCCACCGAATCCAACCGCGGCTTTGTGCTGCACGGCGATGTGGGCCGCGGCAAGACGCACCTGATGATCGCAACGGTTCGCGACTTGATTTTCCGCCACGGCGTGCCGGTTCGGTTCATCGAATTCAGCCGGCTGTTGAGCAGCCTCAAGGCGGGCTACAGCGAGGGCCGATCGGACGCCGAACTGTTGACCCAGCTGGCCGAGATTCCCGTGCTGGCGATCGACGAGCTGGGCAAGGGCCGATTGAGCGATTGGGAGTTGACGATCATCGACGAGGTCATCAGCCGCCGCTACAACGCGATGGGGTGCACGCTGGCGACCACCAACTACGCACCGGGTGCGCCATCCGGCGCGGCACCACCGAACCTGGCGACCACCAAGCAACTGACGCAGACTCTGGGAGACCGAGTGGGCGACCGCGTGTTCTCGCGCTTGACGCAGGTGGTGGACTTCATCGAGCTCGCCGGTCGGGACCACCGCACCGACGGCTGAAGTCAGCCCCGTTTTTTCTTGCGACCGGGGCGGGTGATCTTCAACCGCAGGTCGCGAACATCTTCGGCCTTCCGGCGCGCCCATGACCGGCGGGGGTCCAACTCCACGCTGCTGCGGAATGCCTCATAGGCCGCATTCAGCTTGCCGTCGGCCCACTTTTTATCGCCCCGCTCTTCCAGCGCTTCGGCCAGGGGTCGCGTCTGCGATTCCACGGACGCCAACCGGTGGTTCCATTTTCGGGCGTCCATGAGTGCCTGCAGTTTGGCCCCGTGATCGTCCGCGGTCAGCGCCCGCGCCGCGTAGCATTCGGCCGTCGCGTCCCGCATCGCCTGTTCGTGAAGCGCAATCCAACCGGAGCGGAAGGGTCCGTGACGGACCGCGTTCTTCCAGGCGGGCCACACCCGCTCGCATTCCCCGTCGGTGGCGTGGTCCAGCGCCGCCAAGCGATCGGCTTCCGCGGCCTCCGCCACCGCCGCGGCGTCGCCGATGTCGACGGGGATGGTCGGTGACCCGTCCATCCCGTCGCCTGTCGCGTCGCCGAGCACCGCGTACACATCGTCGTCGCCTTCACCCAACACCCGGATGGACACGATCGCTGGACCGCGTGGAAATGACTTGGGAACGAGCATCCGAAACTTACCGTTTACCGTCTCGGTCTTCTTCCATTTCTTTGGGGGGTACCAGCCATAGCCGGGCAGCTCGATCGTCGAGGCGGTCGTTCCGTCTTTGGCGGTCAACGTAAACTCGGCGCGGATCGGACTCTTGCGCGCGGCCGTCCGCCAATTTGTCTCGATGAAGAGTTCGGCCCCGGGCTGAACGAGCGGCGACGGCACCGTCATCGTCACCAACTGGATGCCGGTCTCGAAGGTCGCCAGCGGCGTCTCCGTCGCGTCTTTTTTCACGAACAAGGCCTTGTTGACGTGATTGCCGATGTGCTTCTTTCGTTTGCCGATCGGGTAACCCGGAATCTCGATGTACCGATTCTTGAACTCTTTCATCTTGTGGATGCGCGAGGCGCGGGCCCAGCCGCCGTGAACATGGGCGAAATCCGGCAGGCGCTCTTTGAACAGATACTCCCGGAGGAACTTCTTGTTGAAGTCGGAGTGACGGGCCATCGGCACGTCGACCAATCCCGCGATGTCCACAATCTCCCAGTCGGTGAAAAACATGTGGGCGCCCATGTCGACATCAAGCAACGTGATGTGTTCGACATCGAGTTGTTTTTGGACCCCGCTCATGTACTTCACCCGCCGGTGAATGTCGCGAACCGTGGTCTCTGGACTCACCGCAAACTCCATGGTCAAGCGGGTCTCATTGGCAATCCAGCCAAGCGTCAGCGCCGCCCCCACGACTGCGGCGATGCCGGGACGGGTCCGCGCGTACGAGAGCGTTCCCGAAACCGTTCGCATCCACTGTTGCGGCCGGGTTCCAGCGATGGCCATCATCAGCTCGGCAATGCCGACAGCCAGCACACCGGTCAGCGGAACGCTGAACAGGTTGAACCACCGGTGCGCCTTCATCCAGTCGCCGCCGACGTACACCACAAAGAACACGCCCGCCGCGGCATTGAGCCACAGCAATCCCCGGCTGCGCCACCGGGGACTCGCCAAGACAAACCCCCAGATCACCGGCACACACGCCGCCAGCGTCCACACCCGAGCGTGAACCCAGTGTTCGGCGAGCAACTCGAACCAGGCGGGGCCCGCGTCGAGATCGGCGGGACCGTCGGTGGCGAGCAACAGCGCGAGCAGCCCGACCAGCGCTGCGCCCATCCAGCGCAACCGCTTCCCGTAGGTGCTGAGGCCCATCACGATGAGGGGAAGCCACAACGCGCCGCCATGGGGTCCGAACCACTCGCCAATGTATTTCCAGCCCTTTTTGTCCCACAGGAACGGGCGAAACGAGCGGCCGGTTCCGAGCTTGGCGTAGTAGGTGTTGGGAAACTCCCACGCAAAATACCAGTACCGCCAGGCGTGAAAGGCCATCAACGGCACGACCAAAACCGCCGCCCATGCCGCGATGATCGCGAGCCGCTTGCTCCACGCTTGGGCGCGCCCTTCCGCTGAGAACAGGGCGTGCCATCCGCGAAGCCCGCCGGCGATCAGGGCGTACATGATGCCTTCGGGACGAGACGCGCACAGCAGGAAAAAGACCAGCGCCGACCACGGACGACCCCCGTCCTCGAGTTCCACCACGCACCGCCACATTCCCAGCGCCAACAAGAAGCAAAAGAGGCTGTTTTCCAATCCCGACGAATTCCACACCGTGAACTGCACGCTCGCAGCCAGCATCGCCGGTGCGATCAACGCAAGCTTGTCGCGCGACAATGGCGCCTGGGTGCGCTCCGGAAGTGCCCGCCGCACCAAGGCCCACGACAGCGGCAAGGTGGCCACGCCAAAGACCCAACCGAGCAGCTTGGATGCCGTAAATGTTGGCACACCAATCGCGTACAGAAGGGCGATCAGGAACGTCCACGAGGGGTTGGAGAAACCCTCAACCCGGGGACCGCCCGCGTAGGTGGCAAAGCCCTCGCCATCGACAAAGTTCCGAGCGTACGCAAACGAAATTCCGGCATCCTCGATGAAGAAGGGCTGCGGAATGGCGTAGACCAAGTAGTGCGCGGTGTAGCCCATGGCGATGAGCACCAGCCATGAGTGGACCTTCCGCGCCTCGGAATCGAGGGCTAACCACCACTGCGAAAGTCGCATCGGGACTCGGTCCATGTCTGCCATCCCACGGGCGCAAATGCGGCCGGATCAGATCGTTTTTTCGACCTTTCCGTCTTGAGCAGCCTTCTGGGCAGCCATCTG
>JAYZVA010000204.1:0-5387 GCA_036156175.1 Myxococcota bacterium | reverse complement strand
TGCATGTTCACGGTAGCGGGCCCGGCGAATCACCTCTACGCTTCGTCCATGAGCACCGGGGTCGTTGGGTCTAGCGAGGCCTTCGTTGTCCAGCCCGGGCCGCTGCAACGAGTGATCGTGACTCGAGACGGCACGACTGCTGAGTACGCAACGGGCGCTGCGGTCGCGCTGGCTTTCGAGGGCCTCGACGCGTTTGGAAACCGGGTGGCGGGGGACATTGAGCTGACGGTGGACAATGTCGCCGGCGGGCTGGTGTCGGACGAGGTTGTGCTCAGCTCTGGAGTCGGCGCCTCAACCGTGCTGCTGACCCGGCCTTTGGTGGGCGATAGCATCTGGGCGTTCCAAGGACCGATGGTCTTGGGGGGAACGTCTGCCTTTGACGTTCGACCGGGGGTTGGGGTCGGCCTGGCCGCCCGCGCGGTTCGCCACTGGGGCTTCGTTGGCGAGACCCTGACCCTCGAACTGGACGTTGTTGACGGCCATGGGAATCCGGCACCGCATGATGGCGGTACAGTCACCGTGTGGTCATCCGCCGCGACGGAGCCTGCCCAGATCGTTGAATGGCTTCCTGGGGAGGCGATCGAGTACACACTCGATTCGGCCCGATTCGATGACGTGCTCCATCTCGAACTCGACGGCATGACAACGACAATCGAGTCAGTTGACGCGGGCGTTTACTGCCCGGATTTCACCGCGTCGGCGGAACTTGGTGCGAGCCTCGAAGGCAGGGTGTGCTTGTCCCCAGACCGGCGGATTGCAGCGGTTGCGGTTGGCGCCGGCGTGGACGGCATGGCCGTCCAGGTCAACGATGGCGCAGTCATGCGCAGCATGGATGGCGAGGTCAGCGTGCCGGTTGGCGAGGATACCCACGGGGTCGCGCGGGCCTTCTTGATGCGCGACGACGGGTGCGCAGCCCAATGGTCTACGGATTTTTGGGCGGGGTTCCCCGATGAACCTGTCGGACCCATTGGCGTGGCAGCCGCCGATGACACCGTCACGGGCGGGACCGAACTGGCACTCTCTGAGACCGAGGTCACCATCGAGGCGCTCACGTGCACCGGTGACCCGGCCACGGCGGCAAACGTCAACGTGTTGGCGACGGGGGGCGAAATCGTTGGGGCAGGGTCGCATTCATTCTCGCCAACCGGACTCGGGAACGCCGTTACCCTCGGTTCGGACGGGGTCGGCGTGGTGAGGTTTGGGGCGAGCCTCGACTTGTTTGGTGGCGACGTCGACGTTGAGGTGTCGGCGCAACATGCTTATGGCATTCACGCGGTGACGGTCCTTGGCGATTCGGTGGGTCCACGGGTTCGGTCGGTGTCGCCCATCGCCCGCACCCTATCTCCGGTGGCCGAGTTCGTGATTGAATTCACCGAGCCATTGCTCATGCACACGATGTCGGTTGCGGACGACGACTGGGTCGTGATCGAGAGCGGGGGAGTCCCCCTCGAGATCCTCCATGCAGAGTTTGTCGATGAACAAACCGTCGTAGTGGAGGTTGCAGAGACCATCATTCTGGATGGTTCCGTGACGGTGACCGATGAATTCAGAGACCGGTCGGGAAACCGCCTCGACGGCGACAACGATGGCATTCCCGGAGGCACCTGGACAAGGCCCATCGGCGATGTATCCGATACGGCTCCCGCCATCGTCGCGTGTGGGTCATCCATTCCGTCGTTTCGACCCGATGGCGACGACGGGGCCGGCCTCGAAGCCGATCGAGTTCGGATCGATGCCACTGCATCCGACGAAACCGACCAACTCCAATGGCGCGTGGTGAGCGATGCGGGCCGCTGGGTTGCCAGCCGAGAATCGGACATTGGAAGAAGCGTATCGGGGAGCTTCGATTGGGATGGGCGAGGCGATGACGGCCGGGTGGTTTCGAATGGCACCTACCATGTGTCGGTTTCGGCATTGGATGAAATGAGCAACACCGGCTCCTCGTGCACGGTTTCGGTGAATGTGAACAATGGATGGCTTGGGGCTGGCGTGGACTGATCCGCGAATTACGACGGTCATCGAGGGTTACATGACCACGGACAACACTATTCACGAAGATGAGCAACACCTCGACGGGCTGGACAAGCAGTTTCTCGACGGAGTAAAAGCGCTTGAAGCGGGGGATGTGGATGGCGCTGCGGAGACATTTCGGCGCATCTTGAAGCAGGAGCCGAGACTGGCTGAACCCCGGGTGGAGCTGGGAAGGATTTTGATCGAGACCGGTCAACTTCAAGAGGCTGAGGCGGAGATTCGCGAGGCCATACGGATTCTTGAGGGCGGTGGACTGTGGATTGAAACGCTCGAAGAACATCAGGTGAAATCCGTCGCATTCGGGATGCTGGCCGAAGCCCTTCGGCAACTTGCGGAAACCGATGAGGTCGTCTTTGGTGACCCGGAAGCCTGGCGGAAAATCGTTGATGAGTCGCATGCGGCCTTCCGCAAAGCCCGAGAGCTTGACCCCGAGAACGCCCATGCCGACTACTGGGCCGGAGGATTTGACGTCGACCAAGCCGGCACGCTGAGCCTCGACACCGAAGAGCCTGGTTAGCGGTTCAACTTCAAGATTCCCGGGAATTGAACGCCTGCCCGTGGGTCGATCCCCTGAAAGGCCGCTGACGGGCGCCCCATCGTTACGGTGAAATCAAAATTGGGCAGATACACCCTTCCGTCCTTTGCGATCAACGGCGGGGGTGGGTCGGGGAACGGGCTTGCCACCTCGAATGCTTTCACCACGGCATTGTCCATGTACGACGACCCACTCGACCGTGTCACTTCGATGCTTTCCAATGCTCCATCTGCGTCTAAAATTACGAATACTGCTGTTTCGTACGATGGTTTCGTGAGCTGCACGCGCGCGGGCCCGGGGTCGTTATGCAACTGCTGGCTCCAGTAGAAATTCACCAGGCGTCGGATGCGATTCAGGTAGTTGGCAAAGCGAATTTTGTTCGCGTTTAGGGACAGCCGTTCCGCGGACTCCAAGTCGAACCGGTCGTTGTTGGGCGCCCCCGACACAAGCGACGTCTTGTGGCTGGCCGGCACGGGCTTCTGCAGTCCATCTTTGTTGGTGACCTGAAACGGAGACGGCAGAGCTGCCAAGCTGCCGTCTTCATCGGGGTCGAACCGGTCGTTTCCAACCAGCGCTCCCGTTGACGGGTCGATGGCGTCCACGTTCGTCAAGTCTTCAAACTGCAGCTGGTCGTCCGTCGCGTAGACATCGTCGACCACCTCGGGGTTTATGCGATGCCGGTCGGTTTGGGTTTCCCGTTCGGTTGACCTTTCGTACTCGGCGAGGAAGTCGGCATCGTTGGGCGCAGGCTCGGGTTTCGGCGCAATGTCTACGATTTGGCCGCGCAACTTCGGGTCCGGTTCCGGCTCTGGAGCATCGGGTTCAGGGAGCTCAATCACCATGGTTACTGGTGTGCCATCGGCCTCCGGGATGTCAGCCTGGAAGGCTTCAATCATTGGACCCAACAGCACTGCCAACAACCCGTGCAGCAAAATGGACAGCGCCAAGAGCAGTGGCCAACGCCGTGGCGGAGGGGTCAGCAATGCATGGGGTTCGCTCACGCATTCAACTTACCGCCTTGAGTCCCCACCCAGCAACATCGACGGCGTTGCAGCGAGTGGGATCAAACGGGTAGGCTGTCGGCATGAAACGGGTGAAACTCCGACGGTTGCGCGCATTGGCATCGAGAGCGCTTCGGGCAACGCGCCATGGGGTGTCCAAGGGCAGGGGACCCGGCACAACAACCGTGCCTTCGAATGTGCAGGCCACCTTTCTGAGTCCCTCCTCCGAGGTTGCGGCCTCGGGGTCTGTTCCCGGTGGCACGACCATCCTTCAGGCCGCGAAACACCTCAAGGTTGACCTGGACCATTTCTGTGGCGGGCATGCTTCCTGCGGCACCTGCCGCGTGGAAGTTGTGGATGGGGAGCAATCCTTATCGGGAATGGGCGGACTGGAAGAGATGACGCTCGGCGCTTCCGGGATCGCCAAAAATCAGCGCTTGGCGTGCCAGGCCGTCATGCTTGGTCCCGCGACGGTGCGGATCCCACGGTGGTTTTAGGGTAAGCTTGGCCGTCATGGCTGCACCCACCCCAAAACAGCGACTGCGCTTTTTATTGCTCCAGGCACGGAACCCGGACGACCGGGTTCGCAACGAGGAGCGCGATGCGTTTGCAGGCCGCCTCGGCGTGAGCGCCGACCAGGTCGCTCAAGTCGATATCCTGCGGCATGAGCTTCACGATGGATTGCTCGATGGCGTGGACGCGGTCCTTGTCGGTGGGGCGGGGGAGTACGGTGTCGTGAACCCGATACCCGCCGTTTCGACGATGATCGAGTTTTTGGCGAGCGCGGCGGAGTCGGGCATGCCCATGTTCGCCTCCTGTTTCGGCTTCCAGGCCTTGGTGGTGGGTTTCGGTGGCGAAGTCATCGAAGATGAGGGGAACGCCGAGGTGGGGACCTACGAGTTGACCGCGTCGGATGCGGCACGCACGGATCCGGTGTTTTGCGCCCTTCCCGAACGATTCAATGCCCAGCTTGGTCACAAAGACCGCGCGACGCGAATGCCCTCCAATGTCGTCAATCTGGCCTCATCCGCCGCGTGCCCCTTTCAAGCGCTCCACATCCCCGGGACAGCGGTTTACGCCACCCAGTTTCACCCGGAACTTCGCTGGACCGACAACCGAACCCGGTTCCTTCGCTACATGGACCAGTACGGGCGGCTGTTCGGTCAGGAGGAAGCGCAGCGGCGGCTCGACTCCCACCGGCCGGGACCAGAAGCGAACACGCTGTTGAGCCGGTTTGTCGAAACCTGTTTGCTGGGCGGTGAGTCATGACCGGCGCCGTGGCTGGAGGAAGTCAGCCGACGGTCAACGCGGGTTTGGCGGCCCTCGACAACGGCGGCAACGCAGTTGATGCTGCCATCGCCTCAACCCTCATGGCGGGAGTCGCCGAGCCGTTGCTTACCGGGCTGGGCGGATCGGGCATGGCCACGGTGCGCTTCAATGGCGTGGTTGAGCAGTGCGATTTTTTCGCGGACATGCCGGGACTTGCGGCACCCGATGCGCCCGCAGCGCCGATGGACACCGTTCAAATTGACTTTGGCCCGACCACTCAGGAATTCCTAGTGGGTCCGGGGTCCGCCTCCGTCCCGGGGGTTCCGGCGGGACTCTGGGCGCTGCACGAGCGTTATGGCACGGTACCGATGCCGGTCCTTGCTGCGCCGGCCATCGCGGCCGCCGTTGAAGGCATTCCGGTTACGGCCGGCTTCGAACGGGTGGTGGAATTGCTTTGGCCGATCGTGTCCCGGTCCGAGGCGCTACGGTCGCTGTTTGCTCCAAATGGGACGCGCTTACGGGAGGGCGACACCTTTGTTTTTCCCGCACTT
>JAYZVA010000203.1:0-30573 GCA_036156175.1 Myxococcota bacterium | reverse complement strand
AGCATGGGAAAGGAAGGCCGCACCAAGACGCTGATCATCGCGACCGGGGCCAGCGCCAAGTACCTTGGCCTCGACAATGAACTCCGCCTTCGCGGGTATGGCGTGAGCGCGTGCGCGACATGCGATGGATTTTTCTTTCGCGAGCAGAAAGTCGTGGTCGTTGGTGGGGGAGACTCGGCGTGCGAAGAAGCGACCTTTCTGACCCGGTTCGCTTCGGAGGTGCACATGTTTGTCCGCCGCGACGCATTCCGCGCTTCGAAGATCATGGCGGACCGTGCGCTCGCCAATCCCAAGATCACGGTTCACTGGAACACCGAAATGACCGATGTGCTTGGGGAAAACGAGGTGACCGGCGTTGCATGGAAGAACAATGCAGATGGGACCACCGGCGAGCTGGAGGTTCAAGGCGTTTTCCTGGCGATCGGCCACACTCCCAACAGTTCCGCCTTCGTGAAGTGGGTGGACCACGATGATGCGGGGTACTTGGTGACGCAGCCCGGACGTACGGCCACCAACATTGAAGGGGTGTTCGCCGCTGGCGATGTCCAAGACACCGTTTACCGTCAGGCCGTCACGGCGGCTGGAACCGGTTGCGCCGCCGCACTCGAGGCCGAGAGGTGGCTCGAGAACAAAGAGGCGTCTGAATGATTGGAGCGTTCTTCATCGGGGCCGCGCTGGCCAACATCTCGACCCAGCAGCCCAGAATCGCAGTGGACACCCAGAGTTTCACGGTGATTGCATTGGACGATGAGACGGTGTTCGAACGCCGGAGCCCAGAGAAAGGCGTCGCTTTCGTGCGTCCGGAAACCCGGCTGTCCATCGAAGCCGGCGGCAACAGCAGCATGGGCAACGTGGGAACATCGGTGCTGTATTCGCGATTCTTTGCACACCACCGCTGGAGTTGGAACCGGTTTTCCGTGAAAGGCAGAGCGGAATACGGGCAGTCCATCGTCGACGTCAACGGCAACGGCACCATTGACGACGTTGAGCGCGATGCAGGATTCGAGCGGACCAGCCAACGCTTCGAAGCCGACGCCCGGTACGACCGATTCATCGGACGACTCAGCAGTGTGTATGTCTTGGGCGGATGGATGAACGATCCGTTCTCGGGCTACCTGCGTCGCGTCCACGGCCAAAGCGGGTTCAGCCAGTTCATTGTGGAGTCCGAGGGCCACGAAGTGGTGGGGGAAACCGGATTTGACATCGCGCACGAGTTGTATGTTCCAGAAGTGCAGCCGCGCGAAGACCGGGTGTACGCGGCGCGCGGGTTCATGGGGTGGACGGCCACGGTGTCAGACGCGTTCCAGGTGAACAAATCGGTCGAGTCGTTTCTCACCGTGGAGAACACGAGCGACGTACGGATCAAGGGCGAGGTCGCATTGTCGATGAGGGCCAGCGACGTCTTCAGTGTGAAGACCAGCTATCACATTGAGCACGCCACGCTGCCGATCGAAGGGTTCCGCACGACGGACCAGACCATGGCGTTCACGCTGGTCGCGAGCATGTTTGGCCCGCCCAAGTTTGGGCGGTAGTTTCAGCGGCACTGTTGGGTTCGCGGCACCTCTGAGTCCCAGTAACAGCCCGATTCAAACCACTCGAAACGGTAACTGCACCCGGAGCGCCACGTGCCCGATGTGCCGCAGGAAGGTGCGCAATCCGCGGGCTCGGGCGAATCGCAGTAGTCGTCGGGGATCTGCCATCCGTTCGGTGACGTACAACCAAAGTCCGAGAAAAATGCGCATTCGTCCGACAACTCGGTGTAACGCTTCTCTTCTTCGCCATCGCAGTTGTAGTCGTAACTACTGTCGCCGCGGGGGCTGGAATGAAACGAGGTGTGCGTCGGGTTGACGATCGATGACTCGTCGTAACAATCGCTGCTCAGGGCGGAAGTGTAGTCCCCGGCGGGTGCGCAGGCGCAGATGCTCTCTGTGGTTCCGTAGCCATCCCCATCCGAGTCCAGGTAGTAGCTGGAGCAGCCCACGGCCCCTTCCTCGTCGATTCTTCCATCGCAGTTGTTGTCGGCTCCGGCGCAGGGCTCCGTGGCTCCCGGGTAGGAAGCAGGGTCCGTGTCGTTGCAGTCGCTGGAGTCCGCGACGGTGCCCTCGGGCGCGGTGCAAGCTGCCGTCATGCTGGCCAGGGCGCCGAACCCGTCATCGTCCAGGTCGGCAAACCACTCAACGGCATCGATGGCGTCGGCTCCGTCGATGATTCCATTGCAATCGTTGTCGATGCCATCGCAGACTTCGTCGGCGAGCGGGTGGATTGATGGGTCCGAATCGTTGCAGTCGCCGGCCTCCTCGCTGAATCCATCGCCGTCATCGTCGTAGGCAGTCGTGGTGTCGTCCACCAACCCGTTGCAGTCGTCGTCGACGCCATTCAGAGACTCAAACGCACCGGGTTTGGTGTCGTAGTCAAGGTCGTCGCAGTCGCCTTCATTCTCGGTGAACCCATCGCCGTCGTTGTCGATGTCGAGTCCCGATTCGACCACGTGGGTGACCGTCGCCTCGGTGATGTTCCCATCGGTATCTTCAACCTCGAAGGTCAACGAAAACGTGCCTTCTCCCAGGGTCGCTTGGCACGTTGCCACGCCGTCCGCGTCGGGAAGCGCAACGCACAGACGCTCGTTTTCATCGCCCTCCTCGGCGAGTCGCGTCACCGTGACGACCAGGTCGAGGGCAGCGTCTTGCGGATCGCCCACAATGGCCTCAAAGGTGAACGGCACACCTTCCTCGCCCTTTTCCGACCCATCGGGTGCCGGGTGCCGCACCGAGATGGTCGGCGGGTCGTCGGCATTGATGACGAAAATGGAAACGCTGGTGTCTCCACTCTTGCCGCGCGCATCGAGCACGCGGAGCGAGACAACGTGTTCGCCGGGACTCAGCGCGTTGGTGCTGTAGGTGACCCGCCCATCCACGTCGGCCTTGGCGTCTTCGGTCAGGATCCCTTCAACGTCGGTGGCCCAGGAGATGAGAAGGCTCTCGGGTGCTGTTTCGCCATCGTCGACCTGGCCCACAAAGTCGATCGTCTCATCGGACTCGAACTGCGCGGAGGCCACGGGCTCCAAGATGGTTGCGCTGGGTGAGGTGTTGTACACCGCCACCCCTTTCTCGGAACTGCACCCGATGGCGAGCGCGCTGATGATGAGTCCGTATCTCACAGCAATCCTCTCCCGGTCCTGACCCTAAACACAGTGTATGCCAAGACGAGTGCTTATGCGCCCACTCCCTGAATGCGTTCCAGGCGAAAGACCCTGCGCTCGGACCGCAAGTGGCACCAGGCTTCGACATTGTGAGCGCGGACGCGATCGACTGTGATGCGCCTTCGGGTGATGAGTGCGCCCGGCCCCTGCACATCGGTGTACGCGATTTCGATCGTGCCGTTGTGTTGCGCAGCATCGCACAGCCGACTCCTGATCGACAATCGTTCCGTGCCGCCCTTCTTCATTCGCCGCATGTAGTCCAGAAAGCCATCAATGCTTTGCTTTCGCGCGGGGTCGACCTCGCTCAGCATTCGCCGCAGGGCATCGGCCGTTGCGTCGGCATCCGCCAGCGCCCGGTGATGATCGATGAGGTTGAGTTGCATTCGAGTGGCGAGGGACCCAAGCGCGCAGCTTGGAAATGCGAAGAGGGTTCTCGCGACCTTGAGTGTGTCGATGACGGCGGTTGGCTCCGGTGGTGTTTGTCCCAAGCGGCGGTACTCCGCCTCCAAAAAGCCCCGGTCAAACGGCGCGTTGTGCGCGACAAAGACGGCACCGTCGAGCAGTTGGGAGATGTCACCGGCCAGGTCCGCAAAGGTCGGTTCGCCCATCACCATGGTGTCGTCGATCCCATGAATTCGCGTGGACGAGGCGGGGATGGGGCGGCCCGGGTTGACCAGCCGGCTGTAGCGGACCGGGTGCGCATCGTGCAGTCCGTCCAATCGAACAATGGCCACTTCGATGACCCGCTCACCGTTCGCAGGTTTGAGCCCGGTGGTCTCGAGGTCCACCACCGCAATGGGTTGTCTCCAGTCCATGGGCGGGCTCAATCCGCTTCCGGCGGCGCGGTCAGCCAGCTCGGCATGCCCGGCGCATCGAATCCGTCACCGTCCTTGTCCACCCAAATCGGGTTGGTGAGCGCAAAGGGGGTAACGGAGAAGGTCCGGGGAACTGGCGGGCCGGACGAAGCAAAACTCGACAGGTCGAACGAGCCCAACTCAATTTCGGAGATGGCACCATCGATCACGTCCTGAAGCTGGATGGGCATGATGTCCACGGGGGTGAACAGGGGTGACAGGTCGTCGCTGCCCATCGCGATGATGACGTACCAGGCATCGGATTCGGGCGTGTGGTTCACCGTGGTGGCGAGGTCCAAGAGCGGGTCGTCGCCATCGAGCTCCCACTCGTGGATGAGGGTGCCATTTTCGTACAACTCAACGCGGTCGACATCGAACCACCCCGGGCTCTCAACGCTGATGTGAATTTGAACATCGTCCGGGTCCTCGACCGTCGAACCGGGCCCATTCGACCAGTCGTTGATCGCTGCACGGATGAACGGCCCGTACGACGCGACAACCCGCCCTTCGCGGACCGCTTCCGCCACCGCCTCGGGGGTGATGGCTTCGGGGTCGTCGAGGCCGAGTTGCACAAAGTTGCGAGGACAGCCGGCCTCCGTACCGGTTTTCGAATGCGTATCCGAGTTGCCCAGTGCAGTGATGCGGTACCCAAGGTTGAGCAGGGTGAACCAGTCGTCAAGGGGCCCGGGGTACTCTTTTGAGAGGAAGGAGCGGCCGTCGATGAGGTCGTTCTGTTCCGCCATCGTTCGCGCCAAGAGCGCCGACGTTGCAACGGATCCTTCCTCGGCGGCCAGGGCATCCATTTCCGTGGTGGTGGACGCCCGGATGACTTCAAACCGTTTCGCATTCAGAATCTCCATGGCATCGAAGTCCATGGAAAACTGAGCCGCGCTCACTTGGTCATTGGTGAGCTCTGTGAACAAGCTCGGCTCGACCACTGCACTATCGGTGCCCGAGTACATGTCGAACCCGTATTGGTCGAAATATCCCAGGACGCCGTCGCGGGGATGCGCGGCGACAATCAGCGGGTCCACCACTTCTGGGTCGCCCAAGTCGCGAAGTCCATCGAAGATTTCCTGGGGTTCCAGGCCCGTCCAATCCAAGGCTCCGCCCCGGTCGGCCAGCGGGTCCCAGTGCAGCGGGAACCCCAAAAAGTGCCCAATTTCAATCGTCGTGACCTCCGTGCCCGGGGTCGTGGAAATCCACCGCTCAAGCGACAGCTGTTCGACAATCGGCTCGTAGTCGATGATTGCGTCGTGGTCGGAGCTCGCCATGAACTCGACGCCCTCTGCGACGAAGGTGGTCACACGGTCCGTCAGGCTTACCCCCGAGTCGGGCGATGGCATGGCATGAACATGGAAGTCCGCGCTGATCCAGCCGGTCGTGTCCACGGAGCGGACCATCGTGAACTGGAGCCTGGTGTGGGTATTGCGGCGCACTCGGAACGGTTCCGATGTGTCGAGCTCGTATTCAATGCCGCGTGACGCCACGGCATAGTACTCACCGGGGGGCAGAGCGATTTGTCCATGGCCGTGTGCCGCGAACGAGACCTGTGCGGGGCGGCCGCCAATGTATCCATCGCCGAGATCTGGACGCCGACTGTCCTCGCCGGTGGCCGTGAAGAAGGTGACCTTCCCCGGGATTCGAAATCCGTCCTCGTCCGTAATCTCGTATTCAATGCTGCCGGGCTGAGGACTCTCGAGCACCACTGAAACGGCCTCTCCCTCGGCAACGGTGATGGGAACACGCTCCCCGGTTGGCCGGCCCTCGCCATGGACCACGAGCTCCCAATCCCCGGGGGGCAAGTGGCCGCTGAACGAGCCGTCCGGATCCGTGTCTTCACCGGAGTCGGTGGCCCACTCCAACCAAGGGCCCGTGTGGCCAGGTTTGTAGGCAAAGACGTGAACATTGGGTATTGCGACGCCCGTTCCTTTTTCGACGACAAAGCCTTCGACTCTGCCGGTTGCGGTGCCGGCAGCCTCCAGCGCATTCGCGACCGCGCTGCCCACGTCGCCATGGCCCACGCTGAAGTATCGGTCGTACACGTAGACGGTGCCGTCATTCACTTCATCGGGGGGCACAAATCCGCCGAATCCGGCGGTCTGTCCCGACGTGAAAATCGGAATGTTCAATCCCCCCGACCTTGGCATGATCGCGTAGCTGACACCATCGCTTGTGCCGGCGAGGAAGTCGGCCACGATCGGTTCGACGAAGGTGCTGACACCCGAGGTGGTCAAGTCGGCCACGAACCCGGCTTCGTCGAAGCCAACATCGGGGGTGAAGATGTCCACGGAGCCCCCGAACAAAGTGAAGTCCCCGAAGGCGTAGCCGCCGTCGGTGACCTCATCGAGCAGCGGATACGACGCGCTGCTGCCGTTCGCATCGACGGTGTTTTCGGGGATGGTGTCGCAATCGATGATTCCGTCGCGGTCGAGATAGGACCGAACGAGCAGCGCAGGGGAACCGGGCTCGAGGATGTAGTCGGTGCGAATGCGAAAGTTGCCGCCCAAATACGTTCGCGCAATCTCCAGCAGCGACACGAACGCCTTGCCGTCTCCAATCGTGCACACTTGCGCGGCACCGCCATCCGAGCCGTCCGAGACGATGGTCACCGCTCCAGCATCCTCCTGAATCTCACTCACCATCAGGTTGACCGAGGTGAACAGTTCACCGAACTGGTCGCCGCCGTGACCATTTGCACTGGCGGGATTGGTTCTTTGCAGGTCGGCATCGACGATGCTGCCGCCTTCGGTGTGGTTGGACATCGAGGGTCGCGCGGTCAACACCGCGAAGCGCAACCGGTCGTTCTCAATCACGATGTCACCCGGTTGGGCGATGGCCTTGGGGCCGCCAACGGTGCCGTTGAGGTCCTCTATGGTGTACGCCTTGGCCCATTCGGCAGGAGTCTGGCAACCCAAAAGCAGCACGAGCAGTGGAGTAAAGCGCATGGCGTTATAGATAGCGGGCTACACTTGGAGTTGCCATGTTCGTTCCGGTATTCAGTTTGTTGGTCTCGGCTCCCGCCGCAGCGCAATCGGAGGGGCTGCCTGCAGCAACGGCGGTTGGTTTGGCGCAAACCTGGGTCACGCTGTTCGACCAAGACGAGGATGATGTCGCCGACGCGGGTGGATACGGCGACCCGGAGGACGATTCGGGCTTCAAGCTTCGGCGGGTTCGCGTCGGCATTGAAGGACGCAGCGACAACGTAAAGTACGGGATCACCGTTGGTGGGGGTGCTCCGTACGATGGGGTCGCCGCAGCGCAGGGAAGCGAGTTCAGCATCGGGCTGGTCGACACCTATGGCGGCTATTCGCCCACCGATGGATTGTGGCTCACCGCTGGTCTGCAGAAAGTGCCCGTGTCCCGCGAGGCATTGATGGCATCGAGTCAGTTGGTCCTCACGGACCGGTCACCCTCAACCCATTGGCTCACGCCCGGGCGCGACATCGGAGCGGTTGTGGACCACCGCTGGAAGAACGTTCGGACTCGGATTGGCGCGTTCAACGGCGGCGGGGACCTGACGGGCGACGCGGACGAAGGAAAGCTGTTCGCCGGTCGCGTGGAGTGGAAGAGCGGTGAGGGCGCGGTGTACCGAACCCACGGAAGCGTTGATGGACTCACCATTGGTGTCGCGGCGGATGCATCGATCAACACCGAAGCGGCGCTTACGACCCAGGCAGTCGGCGCCGATTTCATTGTGCGTACCGGTGGACTCGCGTTGCTTGCCGAGGCCCGAATGGTCACCGCGAGCCCCAATGATGAACTCGACTTGGTTCCCGGTGTCTTCGCCGATACCACCCGCCAGGGCTTCATGGCGCAGGTGGGCTACACGGTGGCGCAGCTTGAGCCCGTCGTTCGATACTCGTTCCTCGACGACAATACGGACTTGGAGAACGCCGGTGATGTCGCGGAGTTGATGTCGGGCGTCACCTGGCATGGCGCGCGCGATGCGATTCGGGCCGGCCTGGGGTACGCGTTGCGGGTGGAACGGGGTCCAAACACCCGGTCCAACGACACCGTGCGCGCATGGCTGCAGCTCAAAATATGAGCATTCCAGGAATTCCCGGGGCCAGCGAGCCCGCCTTCCGAACGCGGGATGCGCGCTGGATGGGGCTGGACGCGCTGGTCCATGAGACCCGGGCATCGCTGGCGGCTGAGGGTACGAACGTGAGTCTGATTGCCGTGAAATCGGCGATTCAACTCGCCCGGCAGGTCGTGCAAGAGCCGACCGATCGTTCGACCGAGGAGCTGGTCGCGACCGTCACCGAGCGTCTCCAGTACCGGAAGGTCATCTTGCCCATCGACGTTGTTCGCGGGGTCTTGAACGCGTACGCACGGTTGATTGTCGAACTGGAGATCCTTGAAATCAACGAGATCGGCTGAGCCAGCGGCGGCGCAGCCCTCGGTCGATGCCATCGGTCCAACCAACCGCTGCCTCGGGTGCTTCAACATCCAGCGCAGCCCGCCCGAGACGCTCGCCCATCCCTTCTGCGTAACCGGACCAAAAGAACGGCCGGAGGCCGGGGTCGAGTGCGGCGGAGTCGGGCAGGCGCGGCGAACCGGGTGTGCGCCAACGAATGGTGTCGTGGGCCCATCGGCGCCCAAACGCCACGGTTGTCGCTTCTTGGATGAGTGGCGGCAGATCCGCCACGCGTCTCTGCCAGTTTCGGAAGGCATCGACCCCGTGGTCGCCAGACGGACGGACCCAGGCGCGTCGCCAACTGGCAGCCGTCACGATTGCCCGCTGCTCGTCTGGGCTCAGCGCATCGATTCGGGTCAGCAAGGTTTCGGTGAGCGAGACATCGCCGGTCTCGGAGCCATCGAGATGACCCAGGAGCGCTGAAGCGATGCCTTCGAGCGCAGCCGGAGTCGCGGGGGATGCATCGGTGATCGACGCGGCCGGGTCTGCATCGAGAATCCGCTTGGTCTTCGCCCAGCCGGCACCATACGCGTGCAGATCCGCGACGTCGTTTGCCGAGCCACGCCAGGATTGGTGTTCCTCCAGCGTGAACAAATACGCGATTTGGTCGCGGGCGTATTCAAAATCGGCCGCGTTCATCTCCAGCACGGTGGCGTCGGGGAAGGGGTCGGCAAGCATCGGAGCTCGGGCCGATAGTCCGACCGCGACGGATGGCAGCAGCAAGAGGATCGCGCCAATCCGATGCCGGCTTCTCCAGAGGCGGGCGACACCGAGGGAAAGCATCAAAAAGAACAGTCCATACACCGGTGCGGCGTACCGCATTGATCCGGGCGGTGCGATCTCGGGCGCAGGGGGCGTCCAGACGGTGAAGCGCACCACCGAATAGACGCACAAAAACCAGAACATGAAGGCCAGGATGGCGGACTGTAGCGGGCTTTGTCGCGACACCCAGGCTGCGACCAGACCCGAACCGGCGACCCCCCAGCCCGCCCACCATCCCCAGGGATGGGCCGTTGTGCCAAAGAGCGCGACCAGCTGACGCGGTGCGACCAAGCTCCACACCTTCGCCGGGATGCGAGTTGGGTCTGGAATGGACTCGCCGGACTGATAGATGGTGTCGAAGGCGCTCGCCGGGGTCGAGATGGCTTGCAGCAACCAAATCAAACCGACGACCGCTGTGCTCAGGGCAATGACGGCAACATGTCGGCGGGTGACGTCCCTACGGATGAACCAAGCGGCTCCCAACACGGCGAATGCGGAGGAGAACCCGATCCAAAGCGCCCAAGCTTGACACACTCCAAGCAGCGCTGCCGCTCGGATTGTCTGTTTGCGTTTGAAGGTGCTTGCGGCGGCGAAGACGACCACTGCAGCGACGCCCGACTCGAAATGGTTGCCCCACGAGGTCATGGACAACTCGAGAAAGGTTGGCGGCGCGAGGACAAGCAACAGTCCGTAGACGGCCGGACCCATTGGCCCGGTGTGGGGCAATAGCAGTCGTCCACCCGCGTAGGCAAGGACGCCCAGAAACAGGACGGCCACAAGCTTCCAGACGAACAGGCTGTGCCCAAATGCATTGAACAGCGCTGCTCCGAGCAATGCGTTGTGGGTGCATCCGCCGCAATGGCCCCGGTATTGAAGCACTTGCCAATGCTTCAACCACCCCGCCTGCAACAACCGGGCATGGGCAGCGTTGTACAGTTCCTCGACGTCGTGGGGTATTGCCGTGGGTTGGAAAATGGTCAACGCAGCGATGCCAGCGACGCACACCGCAGCGGCCAGGGGCGTCCACCTGAACTCAGGGGCTGGATACTCGGACACGATGCGGGCGAAGGTTGGAACCGCTCTTCAGTCGTTGAAGCCGGCTTGCATTGGTGGACGTGGATTCCGCGCGAATGAAGTATTCGAGCCCCCGTTCCATTGCGGCTGTCACCGGTACGGCGCCCGTCCAAGTGGACCGATTCCGAACCAGGGTGGTTGACCGGTATTGCGCGGTATCAACCGGCCGGAAGTATGCCGTGACCCGGTAACTGCGCGTCTCGATCGGAGTGAGGTTCTGAATCCGAACCGTGAGCGGCATCTGGGCGCCCATTCTGGCCACCGATACGGGTGTGTGGTCGATGCTCGGAGGGCCGAGTGTGTCCGGGGTTGGCGCTCCGGGCGAAACCGCTTGTTCCGTCGGCGCAACAGCGCTCTCAACCGCGTCCGAAGGCGAATCTGCCTTTGGCGCCTCCGAGGGCGAGTTGGTCGCAGCGGGCGCAGTCGCCGATGGTTTGACCTCCGGTGTGCGCACGGGTTTGGGCGGTTGACCCGCGGTGGTCTCGGGCTTTGCGCCAGGCTGATCTTGAGGGGCGGTGACCGATTCGGTTTTCGGAATCGGTGCAGTGATGCCCGGTTGAGGTTCCGATTGCCGTTCGGACGAAGCGGCCGTCGGCGGAACATCGGCCACGGGATCCGGTGTCGCCACCGGTGCATTGGCCACGGGCGCGGTGCGTTTCAAAAAGCCGCCCACCAATAGAAAAGCAATCAGCGTGATTGCCGCCGCAATTCCAAGTTTGTCCCGAGTTTGGAGCCGACTGGTGCGAACGGGAACCGCGGGTTCGGACGGTTCGTTGCGAACGACCGCGGCCGGTACCGCAGGCCGGTAGGGCAGCGGCGTGTCATTCGGTTCGGCCTCCACCGCTGTGCGACCGGCGAAGGGCTCCTCGGCACCGGTGTCGACGTACGTGACGTTGGTCGGCAGGCTGACATCGGACGTCTCGTCGCTGCTTGGGCTGGGCGTTCGGGTGGTCGCGGGCGCTGCCATTTGGCGGACCGTCATTGCAGGGTTGGTCGGCTCTGTCTGGATTCCGAGTGCCTCCCGAATCTCCTCCAACGCCATGAGCAACGAGCGGGCATCTGGGTAGCGGTCCTCCCGGTTGTAGCGGGTGGCCTTGCGAATGACGGGCACCAACGGCTCGGGAACTTTGGCCATCATTGCCGGATCGAGGTCAGCGGCGAAGAGGTCCATCGGCGTTTGGCCCGTGGCCATGGCGAACAGCGTCGCGCCCGCTCCATAGATGTCCGCAGTGTGGTCCACGCTCTTGGCGTTGACGCGTTGTTCGGGTGCCATGAACGCCCAGGTCCCCATTACGGTCCCCGTCTTGGTGAGGGAGTCCTCAGAAAGGCCGGCGCTGCGGGCGATTCCAAAGTCCGTGATCCGAACCGCTCCCTCGTTGGACATCAGCACGTTGTGCGGCTTGATGTCCCTGTGCACCACCCCGTGCGCGTGCGCGCTTTCGAGGGCTGCAGCGATGTTAACGCCCACGTTCAGGCAGTCTTCAACGCTCATTCCAAAGTCGCCGATGTGCGAGAGCATCGACGACCCCTCCACCAGCTCCATGACTATCCAAGCAGTGTCGGAGGTCGCGCCCACGTCGTACACCCGGACAATGTTGGGGTGGTCGAGCACAGCCATGGTCCGTGCCTCGGCTTCAAAGCGGGCCCGGACACGGTCTTTTGAGGCGTAGGCTGGGAGCAACACCTTGATGGCGCGGGCAACCCCCAAGCGATGGTCTTGGGCGCGGTAGACCGTGGCCATTCCACCCGAACCGATCGCCTCAAAGAGCTCGTACCGCCCATCGGCGAGTCGTCGCAGCTCGTCGCTCAAGAAACTTCTCCTGGTCCACTCCAGTATCCGTAGCATGGAGCCTTGACCTGGGCTGCCATGGGGTGTTCAATGCGGGCATGTTTGGAATCGTTTTTTGTTGGTTGATGGGGGTTGCGGGCGCAACGACGTGGGAGCGCACGTTGGAACGCGTGGTGCCATCGGTGGTCATGATTCGCAGCTATGCGCCTCGGTCGTTCGACGGACAAGGGGCGGGAAGCAGCTTTGCGACTGGTTTTGTGGTGGACGCCGAACGCGGAATCATTTTGTCGAACCGGCACGTCGTTCGCGTTGGCCCAGTGGTGGCGGAAGCGATTCTCCAAAACGATGAGGAGATTGAGTTGACGCCGATTTACCGGGACCCCGTCCACGATTTTGGCTTCTATCAATACGATCCCGGCGCCGTGCGGTTTCAGGAGATGAGTGCACTCGCGCTGCGCCCCGACTTGGCCCGCCAAGGCTCGGAAATCCGCCTTGTCGGAAGCGACGCCGGTGAGAAAGTGAGCATTCTTGGCGGAACCTTGGCGGATCTGGACCGCTCCGCACCGGCGTACGGTCGGGGTCGGTACAACGACTTCAATACGTTCTACATCCAGGCCGCATCGAGCAGCTCGGGTGGCTCGAGCGGTTCGCCGGTCGTGGACATCAAGGGTCACGTCGTCGCGTTGAATGCCGGTTCCAAGAGGACGGCAGCCTCGAGCTTCTTTTTGCCTCTTGAGCGGGTCAAGCGGGCGCTCGACTTGATTCGGGCGGGCAGGTCCGTCACGCGCGGGACGGTTCACGCAACCTTTGTGCATCGCACGTTTGATGAAGCGAAACGGCTTGGATTGTCCGATCGGGCAGAACAACAAATGCGAGCCGATGGGACCGGTGTTCTGGTGGTCGAGCGGACGATGACGGCCGGTGCTGCCGATGGCCTGCTGGAGCCCGGCGACATCGTGACGCGCGTGGGCGGTTCAACGATTCTTGATTTCGTGTCGCTGGAGTCCATCGTCGATGAACGCGTCGGTGAGTCGATCGTGTTCGACGTTGAGCGCGGCGGCCAGCCCCTGTCGATCGAGGTTCCTGTCGCAGATCTTCATGCGTCGTCGCCGAGCGAGTACATCGAGTTTGGCAATGGCGTGGTGCACCCGTTTTCCTACCAGCTTGCACGGCACTACTCGCTGCCGGCGGAGGGAATGTATGTGAGTCAGTCGGGCTACATCCTGGGGACTGAGGTGCCGGCCGGATTGGTGATCACCACCGTCAATGGCGTGCCGGTCCCAACACTGGATGCATTCGAACAGGCGCTTTCATCCGTGGCCGACCGAGCAGACTTTACCGTGACCGCGGTGTCGCCCAGTCGACCCAACCAGCCAGTCTCTGTGGGGTTGACCATGGACCGCACGTGGCACCCCGTGCAGCGCTGCACGCGCGACGATGCCACACGGTTCTGGCCCTGCGTCGGTTTGGACGGGCCTGAGCGTGCGGATTCGGTTTCGAAGCCGGCGCCCACGCCACTCCCTGCGGGAAGCCGGCTGGCGCGTCGCCTGGCCGAGTCGATGGTGACGGTTTCGTTCTCAATTCCCTTCCGCACCGATGGCGTGTACGGGAATTCATTTTCGGGCGTCGGTCTTGTCGTGGATGCCGAAAAGGGGTTGGTCTTGGTCGACCGGGACACCGTCCCGGTTGGGCTGGGCGATGCTTCGGTCGTGTTCTCGGAAACGACCGAGGTGCCCGCCGCAGTGTATGCGCTGCATCCCACGCACAACCTGGCGTTGGTGCGGTATGACCCCGCCAGCATCCCTGACTTGGCTGTTGAGTCGATTGCGTTCGATGGGCGCACGCTTGAGCGAGGAGACAAGGCGAAGCTGGTCGGCATGACGATCTACGACAGGTACGAGTCGGAGGATGTTCTGGTTTCGAACGTGGGGGGACTCTCAATGGCGACGCCGGTTGTTCCCATGTTTCAACAGCGCAACTTGGACTTGGTCCAACTGGGAAATCGGAATCGGCCGTTTGTTGGGGGGGTGGTCACCGACCGAAGGGGGCGACCAAGCGCGTTCTGGTCGTCGATTCCAGACCCCTCCAGTGAGGATGGCGACAACTGGTGGCGGGGAATACCCGGGGACGTTGTCAATTCATTCTTGAACGACCCGAGCGGCGCCGAGTCCATGGGCATCGAGTGGGGCGTTGAGAGTGTGCTCGCCGCGCAACGGAGGGGGTTGGACGGCGACTGGATTCGCCGTGCTGCGGAGCAGAGCGATGAAGCACCCCACATTTTGGAGGTGCGCCGCATCACCAAAGGGGGATCCGCGGACGGCTTGGTTCGCCCAGGGGACCTGCTCCTGTCCATCGATGGCCGCATCGTCACGCGCCTGACCGAGGCTGGAGCGGCATCGGGCAGTGTCGAGATGCGCCTGCTAAGAAACGGCACCGTTCAGACGGTGACCCTCACCGGGCAGCAGTTGTCTTCGGACCCGATTCGCCGCCTTGTCCTCTGGGGCGGGGCCTCCTTTCAGACCCCGCACCTGGCTTTGGCGCAGCAGCGCGGGCAGGACCAAGAAGGCGTCTACGTTGCGTACTGGTGGCGCGGCTCACCGGCGGGACGATTCGGGCTCCGACCGATGCGGCGTGTGGTCGCTGTTGATGGTGCACCGACGCCCGACCTTGACGCATTCGTGGAGGCGGTGCGGAACAAGCGTTCGGGCGACGCCATCCGATTGGTGACGCTGGACCTGCGCGGTGTTCGCCGCATGATCACGCTTGAGGCAGACACCCATTACTGGCCGCTGATGGAACTCCGCCGCACCGAAGATGGCTGGACCCGGCGGGCCATCGACGCGACGGGTGGCGGGTGAGGGGGTGGCCCTCACCGGTGCGGTCGCGCACGGATGCCTACATGAAAGCCTGAATGCCGGTGATGTAGCGCCCAAGGATCAGGTTGTGGATGTCGTGCGTCCCTTCGTAGGTCTTGACGGACTCCAGGTTTGCCATGTGTCGCATCACTGGGTATTCGTCGAGAATTCCGTTCGCACCATGCATGTCGCGAGCTGTCCGAGCGATTTCAAGGGCGATGTCGACGTTGTTCATCTTGGCCAGGGACACTTGCTCGGGGAACATTGTGCCATCGTCCTTCATCCGTCCGAGGTGAAGAGCCAGAAGTTGGCCCTTTGTGATTTCGCGCATCATCCATGCCAGCTTGTTCTGCACAAGCTGGTAGGCGGCGAGGGGCTTGTCGAATTGAACCCGCTCGGTCACGTATTGCCGAGCCGAGTCAAAGCACGCCATGGCCGACCCGATCGCGCCCCACGAGATGCCGAAGCGCGCGTTGTTGAGGCAACTGAATGGTCCCTTGAGCCCCTTGACATTGGGCAGCAGCCGGTCTTTGGGGATGCGGCAATCTTGGAGCACCAGTTCGCTCGTGATCGACGCCTTTAGCGAGTGTTTGCCCTTCATTTCAGGGGCCGAGAACCCGGCATCATTGCGCTCGACAATGAAGCCACGAATCACGCCATCAAGCTTCGCCCAAACAATGGCGATGTCGGCGATCGTTCCGTTGGTGATCCACATCTTTGCGCCGTTGAGTACGTAGCTGTCGCCATCATCGACGGCGGTGGTCAGCATTCCACCCGGGTTGGACCCGAAGTCCGGTTCGGTCAGGCCAAAGCATCCAATCAACTCACCTGCGGCGAGGCCAGGCAGGTACTTTTGCCGTTGCTCCTCCGTGCCGTGCGCGTGGATTGGGTACATGACCAGCGACCCTTGTACGGACGCGAAACTTCGAATCCCCGAATCGCCGCGCTCCAACTCCTGGCAGACCAACCCGTAGGCCACGTTCGACATCCCGGCGCAGCCGTAGCCCTCGAGGTTGACCCCCAAGAGGCCCATTTCCGCCATTTGCGGAATCAGTTCTTTTGGGAAGGTGCCGTTCCGACAATGCTCCTCGATGACCGGGATCACTTGGTCCGATACCCATTCACGAACGACGTCCCTCACCATGCGTTCCTCATCGCTGAGTTGGGCGTCGATGTTGTAAAAGTCGATGGCTTCGAAACGGGACATGGCAACCTCTCTAAGTTGTTGCTGGGTGGTGAGGGGGGAGTGTTAGCGCCAACCCCCCAGCGCGCGTATGGTTTCTTCGGCCGCGAGTCGGACTTTTCCGTCCATGTCTTCGAGGCGTGAATGCAGGTGGGGCAGCGAATCCCGGGCACGGAGGTCTTCCAGGGCACGGCAGGCTTCCGCCCGAACGGTTGGATGGGGGTCGCCGAGCGCCGCGTTTACGGTGGGGATGGCTCGGGGGTCTTCGGTGAAACCCAGTAGCTGAACGATGTAGTACCGCACCACCGGTTCGTCGCCGAACATGGAGTAGGCTTCTTTGAGGTCGGGAAGCGCATTTCCGCGTTCGAACAAAATTGAGTCGAATGCCTTATCGGCCCGAACCGGGTCGGGGTCTTTGAGGGCTTGGAACAGGTCGGCAAATCGGGGGCGCATCGAGGTATCTGCCTTGGTGGTTGGTTGGGAGTTGTTCTAACCGATCGGTTACTGTCATGCCGCAAATGTTCGCACTGCTGACCAATGATGATGGAATCCACGCACCGGGGCTGGCTGCGCTTCACGCCGCGCTTGCCGGGATGGGCACGCTGCTTACGGTGGCACCGGCTGAGGAACAGTCCGGAATGAGCCACGCGCTGACGATGAATCGTCCCCTCCGAATCGTCCGGCATGCACATCAACGATGGGCCGTGTCGGGCACCCCGGTGGATTGCGTGTATGTGGCGATCCACCGTGTTTGCGACCGGTTCCCTGACTTGGTCATCTCGGGCATCAATAAGGGGGCAAACCTTGGCGATGATGTGTTCTATTCGGGGACGGTGGGAGCCGCTCGCGAAGCCGCATTGAACGGGATTCCTTCGCTCGCTGTCAGTCTCGATTTGTCCGACGAAACCGAACATCTCCACTTTGACACAGCCGCATCCATTGCCATGGGCGTGGTGAAGCGGATGCAAGCGCATCCGCTTCCCGAAGGATGCTACCTGAACCTCAATGTGCCCAACCGACCGCTCAAGGACGTTCAGGGTGTGGCGGTGTGTGCGCTCGGCAAGCGGCACTATGAGCCTCTTGTGGAGGAGCGCACCGACCCCCGCGGCAAGCGGTACTTCTGGATCGGTGGTCATCCCGTCGGTGAGCAAATGCGCGAAGGAACGGACGGCAATTGGATGGCCCGGGGCTTCGCGACGCTGACGCCGCTGGGGTTGGACAACACCGCGGTGGACCGGCTTGCCGGTGCCGTTACATGGACCCCAGAAAACTTCAGAGGTGTGCGCAATGACTGACCTGCAGAATAAACTGATGGAAACAATCCGTGACGTCCCCGACTTTCCAAAACCCGGGATTCTGTTCAAGGACATCACGCCCGTCTTGAGCGATGCGGCACTCATGTCGGGCATTGTCCGCGCCTTCGCCGACAGGTTCCGCGATGACGGGATCACCGCAGTGGTGGGCATGGAGTCCAGAGGGTTCATCTTTGGAGCGCCGTTGGCGATCGAACTGGGCTGTGCGTTCGTGCCGGCTCGGAAGCCGGGAAAGCTGCCATATGACCACATCGGTGTTGATTACGCGCTCGAATATGGAACGGCGCGTCTCGAGATGCACACCGATGCCGTCGGTCCTGACGACCGGGTTTTGGTGGTGGATGATTTGCTCGCAACGGGGGGCACTGCGGCCGCGACCAACACCCTGATCAAGCAGTTTGGCGCCACGATTGTGGCAAACTGTTTTGTGATCGAGTTGGATTTCTTGAATGGCCGAGGAGCCCTGTCTGGTGTTCCAGTCTCGAGCCTCGTTCACTACTGAGCTGAGGGGACTCGCCCTCTGCACTGCCCTGACGGCTCTGGTCTACGGGCGGTCGTTGAACTTCGACTTTGCCCGTACCGAGGAACTCAAGCTGGCCGATGCAATGGGCCGGACCGACCTCGCTGCGCTCTGGGGTGGCCTGCTGATGGACCCGTCCCGCATTGCGGTCGAGTTCTCGCCGCTCTGGCGACCGGTATCGAATGCGATGTACCTGGCGGCTGGGTGGGCAGGTGAGGGACGGGCATGGGCATTCCATGCGGTGTCGATGGTCGGCTTGGTCGTGCTGATGTGGGCCGCACGCCGAACCATCGGTCGGCGGCGCGGTCGTGACCTCGTGGCGCTCTTGATTGCGTTCCATCCGATGACCAGTGCCGCTGTGATCGACGTGTCGGCGCTGCCGCTGCTTTGGTCTGCGGCTTGGGCAGTCTTGGCGGTCACAGCGGCACCCCGTTGGGCGGCATTGTTCACGCTGCTATCGATCGGATGCCACGAGGCCGGTTTTGTGATTCCCGTCATCGCGGCGGGGATTCGCAGGGATGCAAACGGCCACAAGCGCGACCCTCTGCGTTGGCTCTGGCCCCTCGGTGCGTGCACCGTTGGTCTGGCTCTGGGGGGGCTGATGCGGTGGTCGGGGCTGATTGCATCGACGGCCATTGGCCTCCCTTCCACGACGGGAATCACGGAAGCGGCTGCGCATGCATGGTTTTACATGGCGCGCTTATTCGTTCCGCTCTTTCCCGTTTTCGCCCGGTCGCCCCCAGAGTTCCCAGCACCTTGGCCGGCCTTTGCTTGGGTGTTCGTTCTCGTGGTGTTGTTCGCAGTGCTGAGAGTGAGGGCGCCCCGGGACGAGCCAATCGGACCGGGTTTCGCGGCGGGATTTTGTTGCGTGATGCTTGGCTTGCTGGCGACGGGCGGCATGGTGAGTTCGATTGCGGGGTACGGCGAGGATCGCCTGATCCTTCCCATCGTGGGGCTGGCGTGGATGTTGTCATCCCGGCCGGTGGGTCGGTCCGCTGGCTGGGCGTTGTTGACGGCCTTCGTTCCATTGACCTTTTTGAGAGTCGAGGTGTGGTCTGCCCCGGTGCAGCTGTGGGCTGAGTCGCACCGCGCGCGCCCTTCCGACGTCATGGTGTCGCTGGAGTACGGGCAGCGATTGGTGCCGATTGATCCGGCGATGACGGTTGGGCTCTTGGAGCAGGTGGTGGCTGCCGATCAAGGGGATGAAACCGATTTCAAAGCACGGGTTGGGCTCATACAGGCCTGGTTCGAGTTGGGTCAGGACCGGCGCGCGCTGCCCCACTTGGCGCGGATCGCCGATCCGACAGATCCACGGCACAGTTGGTTGCTGGTGCGCCGATGCATACTGGAAACCCGATTTGGGGTGGACGAAGAGCAGTACACGACAGTCGCGGTGAAGAGCAGTTTGGCCAGCGTCTGCGATGAAGCCTCGAATCGGTTTCCCAAGGATGCGCGCTTGGCGAATGCTGCCGGACTCGACGCCGCGGGGCGCGGGGACACTGAGCGGGCGCGCGAGCTTCTGAAAAAAGCGGCCGAGTTGGCCCCTCACAACGCCGAATACCGAAGGTCGTTCAGCCGCATGCCCATGGACATGATGGGTTGGCACGAAGACGTCCCGATCAGTCCGGATCCAGCTGCCGCCCCATGAGTGCGCGGTACGCGGCCTCCACGGTGTTTCTGAGATCGGTCCGTGAGCCATTGTTTTCGATGACTGTGGTTGCATGGGGGCGTTTTGCCTCGAGTGGCATTTGGGCGTCGATCCACCGCTCGGCGACCTCGCGGCTGCAGGCTTGGCGCGCCATCAGCCGGGCAACTTGCCTTTCCCGGGTGCAGGCAACCAGCCACAGGGTGGGGTAGGCACGGTGTCCCCCCGTCTCGATGAGCAGTGTCGCCTCCACAACCACAGCCTGCGCCCCCGACGCCATTGCTGCGCGGGTTTGTTCGGCGATCGCCGTTCGGATCGCCGGGTGGGTGATGCGTTCAAGCGTGGCCTTTGCCGATGAATCCTCCAAAATCCGCTCGCCCATTTTGGCTCTGTCCAATCGACCGTCGCTCGTCAACACAGAAGGGCCGAATGCTTCTTCAATCGCCATCATTGAGGGGGTCCCGGGGAGGACCACCTCTCTCGCCACGACATCCGCGTCGATGATGGTCGCACCCAGCTGCTCAAGAATCGCGGCCACGGCGCTCTTTCCGCAAGCAATGCCGCCTGTGAGCCCGATGATCACTGGGACCCCTCGATTCGTTCAATTGCTTGCGCGACCGCCCGTCGTTCGCATCGAGTGGTGGGTTGCTTGAGGCGCTCTTTCAGAATGGGCAGCGCGGGCTTGGTCTCGAGCAGGCCCAAGATGATTGAACACGCCCGGACCGTGTTGTCCTGGCTGACGAGTCGTGTGCAACGCGGAGCCACCAGTTCGTCAAACTCCACAAGGATCTGACGGGCTTCCAATGAGGCGAGGTCGTTGGTATCGCTTGCAGCGAGTCTCCACGCCGACCGTGCGCGCCGCAGCAAGACGCGAGATGCATAGGCGCGCGAGGGGGCATCGCTGCCCACCAAATCCGCCGCATACCGAGCGGTCGAGGTGTCCCGGGTGACCGGGATGCCGCGAAGCGGTCCGGCGGCTTGAGCCGCATTGAGGTGCCAAGCGCCGACCAGCAACAGTGCGCTCGAGGGGATCAATCTTCGATCTTCTCAATGTACCGAAACACGGTCCGAGGGTCGACCCCAAGATCGCGGGCCGTCTCTGCCTTGTTCCAGTTGTTCAGTTCCAGCGCTTCACGGATGTAGTTCACCTTGAACTGCTCTTCCGCTTCGCTCAGCGGGAGAATGTGCCGCTTGTCTTTGGCCGCGATTCCGAGATCATCGGCATTCAAGAGCGCCCGGTCGGTCATGATGACCGCCTTCTTGATGCGATTCTCGAGTTGCCGAACGTTTCCCGGCCAGAAGTAGTTCCGCATTGCCCGAACCGCTTCATTGTTGAATCCTCGGGCCTTCGAACCGTATTGTTCTGCGTATTTATTTAGGAAGAACTTCGCGATTTGGTGAATGTCATCGCCTCGGTCCCGCAACGGGGGGAGCTGGAGGGTGACTTCGTTGAGGCGATACATGAGGTCTTCGCGGAATCGACCGGACTGGATTTCCGCATCGAGGTCCTTGTTGGTGGCCGCGATGACGCGGATGTCCACCGGCCGAGGGGTCAAGTCGCCGACCCGCTCGATCACCCGCTCCTGGAGAACGCGAAGCAGTTTGACCTGAAGCGGCATCGGCATTTCGCCGATTTCGTCCAAGAACAGCGTCCCGCCGGATGCGGTCTCAAACTTGCCAATTTTGTCGGTTACGGCACCGGTGAAGGCGCCTTTTTTGTGCCCAAACAGCTCGCTCTCCAGAAGGTTCTCGGGGATCGCGCCGCAGTTGATGGACACAAACGGCTGTTTCGTCCGGCCGCTCAGTCGATGAATTTCTTTTGCGACCATTTCTTTGCCGGTACCGGTCTCTCCCAACAGCAGGGCGGAGATGTCGGTTGGGGCAATCCGGCGGATCATGCGAAACACCGCCTTCATGGGCGCTGATGAGCCAATTATGTTGCCCTGAGACGTGCGGCGAAGTTGTTCGCGAAGGTTGCGGTTTGATGCCTTCAGTTGATTCAACAGCAATGCTGCGTGAACGGTCACAGAGGCCTGGGCAGCCCAAACTTGGAGAAGGGTGAGGTCATCCTCTGTGAACAGGCCGGTGATGGCGTCATTGCCAAGGTACAGCACCCCAAGGAGGTCGTTCCGGAACATCAGAGGCACGCACATCACGCTCGATAGCTTCAGGTCGACGACGGATCGAGACTGGCCAAACTTTCGATCCCGCATGGCATCGCTCACGATCACCGGCCGTCGGTGCTCGATGACCTGGTCGATGATGGTGTCCGACACCCGGCTGAGGTCCGACTGGTCGTCGACGACGTTGTGAGCCGCTGCGACTTGGCGTTCGCCGTCGCGGAGGACGATGACGAAGCCTTTTTCCGCGCCCGTCAGGCTGACGACCGACTCGAGCAGTTGCGTGAACAGACGCTCGGGCGACTCCTCACGCATCAACTGAGATGCGAACTCAACCAGGCGTTGGAGGCTCTCCGTGCTGCTTTCGATGCTTGGGCTTTGGGCCGGAGGTGCACCGTCGTGCATTTCCAGCTCGAACCGTCCGATCAGAATCTTGTCGCCGCTTACCACCGCCGCGGTGCGAACCCGTTTCCCATTGACGTAAATTTCAGCCTTCGCATCCACAGCGTTGATGGTCGTCCCATCGCCGCTCCGCAGAAGGTTGGCATGGGTGGCGCCGACCGCCTGGTCATCCAATACGACGTCGTTACCGGGCATTCGTCCGATGGTGACAAGCGGCTTGCGAATCGGCACATCCGTCGACGATTGTCTGAGCGTGTCGTTGCACCGAAGGTAGGGCATAGGGACCTCAAGTCGAGCGCAGTATAACGTCAGCCTTACTTGATGGGGACTGCGAGGCCAAAGTGGAGCCTCGCTGGAACGCCAAAATCACGCTCGCTCTGGTCGGGAGATCCCTGTGTTTTGATGCCGCCACCCGATCGCCAATGCCGCTGGGCATCGGCGATCGACCAGCCCCACACACCGTAGAACGCCGCGGTCGAGCCCCACTGAACCGACCGCTGTATTTTGAGGCGATTGAGCGCGTCATCGCCGGACTGATACCGCCGCGCCTCCATCAGCCCCGCAAACCCAAGGACGCTGATGACCCCCAGCGTGGACTGCAGGATTGCGATGGTGGTTGCTTTTCGGTGTTGCCCGTGTTGCTGATGGTACAGCCCAAACCCCAGATACGCAGAGCTGGGAACGGCCGATTGCGCTTGAAGTGCTGTGGCGGTTGGAGTCACGATGTAGGCGCGCACCGTCTCGAAGAAACCGCACACATCGGGCGGGTGTGCAAAGGGGTCAATGGTGAAGGTGGGGTCGAGGGTCAACACCGCCTCAAACACACGCCGTGCCTCTTCCTCATTCTGCTGTAGGTAGAGGACCTCGCCCAAGTAGACGCGGGCTTGCTGCCGCAGTTGCTCGTCCGCCACGGTCGGGTCGTTGATGAGTCGCGCCAACGCCAACTTCGCCGTCTCACCATCGCCGCGCTGATAGGCGCCGACGGCGGCGTACAAGCGGTCGCGGCCGGTCGGAAGAGCCGCGTCAGCATCGACCTCAACCGACTCCGGCCCCGTTTGCTGAGGGGTCGGTTCGTCTCCCAAAGCGAGCGCTGGCGCCATCATGGATGCGGCTATGGCTGAGGCAAAAAGGCGGGTCACGGGTGCAGGGTACGACGATGAAAGTCGGCCGGCAAGTCCGTGGCCCTGATACACTGAGGCCCGAGCACGGTGGACCATGAAGAAAATCGAAGACCAGCCTTGGTGGGATGAGTTGATTGGCGTGAAGGACGCGATGTCGCTGCGTCAAATGTCCGAGCGATTCGGTGTGTCCCCTGCCGCCATCGCCAATGCTTTGAAACGAAACGGCATCGACCGGAAGGCGGCTCCGGCCGGACCGCGGAGCCGTCGGCGGCACGAGCCTCCTGTGCAGCCCCGCGGCCGACAATCGAAGCTCGACAAATACATTGACCAGATCGGCAAGGTTGTGGACCGAGAAATTGCCGAGCGGGCCGGCGTGACCGTCAGTGCGGTGACCAACTACCGCAAACGAAACAACATCAAGGCATCAGGAAAACGGGGTCGGCCCCGTGTTCGGCCAAATCCCACGGTGCTCAATGAATCGGTGTCGACCGTGCGGGGGGCGAGGGGGTACAAGGTGATCATTGGCGGCGAAGCCTTTGTTGTGATCGCGGCCGACATCGCGGAAGCGGCCGCTGCGGCTGCCAAGTCGGGCCGGGGAGAAGTGACCCACGTTGAGTTGCTCGGCCGAGCCCTGAAGGGGATTTAGAAGCTCTCCATCCGAAGGTGGAAGCGACCATTGGGGTCGGTGAGCGCAGTGGCGTAGAGCGTTCCCGCGATGTCACGGACCTCGATGAGGGCAAACCCGACTCCGGCTCCGACACTCGTGATCTGGCCTTCGACGCGCTGACCGCGGGGAACCAAGACGCTGCCGGGCTCGCCGGCGGGGTTGACGAACACATTGGTCACGGCCAGTTCCTCACCCGGTGGATCGACCATCAGGGAAACTGGACTGGGTGGCAGGAACAAGACGAACCGGCCGTCGTCGGCCGTCGTCGTGGAGTAAATGTATCCATCGAAACCCAACTCACGGGCGTTGACGGCTGCCCCGGCGACTGGTGTCGAGGCATCGTCCACAGCAACGGAAGAAAATGAAATCCGATCCGGCAGTTGAAGCTGACCCAAATCGAGGTTGTTTGCGTCGCGCGAAACTGTGAATGCGACGCGAGTGGGGGCCCAGTCGGTATCGAACTCTGGGATCAGCTCCGCAGTCCAGTTTCCGGGGAGCAGACTTCGATTGAAGATACCGTCTCCGTCCGTCTCCGTCTCGATCGTGAGGGTACCGGGACCGTCGATAAGGTCATCGCTGCTGAATCGAATGCGGACGTCCCGAATGGCTTGGCTGGTTTCTGTGTCGACCACTTGTCCGTACACCGATGCCGTTTGCAGGCTGCCCATGTTGAACTCAACCGTCGCCCCGACGCCATCCACCACCTCGATGGTGCGTGCCAACCTGGGAATGGCCCGGCCAGCCTGACCCTTCACCACGATGGTGTACTCGCCCGGCAGCGCGCGCAGGAGGTACCGTCCATCATCGTCGGTCTGGACCGTACCCCCGATTGCCCCAGTCGCTTGGTCGACAAGGTGCAGGGTCGCTCCGGCTACGGGAACCAGCGAGGACTCGAGGACAACGCCGTGGACGGGCTCGCCGTAGCCCAGGTCGATCTGACCGAGATCTTCGGCGCTCTCAAAATCGGCGTTGACGGTCGCCATAAACGGCAGCGTTTCGGCGTCATGGGGGATGATCGTCATTGTGTAGCCCCGTGCGGGGGGCACCGAAATCGCAAAGAAACCGGCCTCATCGGTGGTGACGGAGGCACCCGATATGGTCCCGTCCCGCACCAACGCAACCGTCGCCAGAACCGGAGTTTGGTCTGCTCCGGGGACCTCTGCGCCATAGGGGGTGGGGGAATAGCCCAAGACCTGTCCGGTGATGCGGACGCTGGGCAGAATGTCGATTTCGAGTTCACCCCACTCGGTGTTCGGGTCTGCGACCCAGGATTGTTTGTCCAGCCACGGGGTGGTCTCGCCGGGAATGATGTCGATTCGCAGTTGGTTGGCGGTCGCATCGAGTTCTGCGCCACCGGGGCCATCGCTCGCACTCATATCCAGCGCCTTTTCGACCGATGCACACCCGGCCCATATCGCAGCCATCCAGACAATCATGCGCCCGTCTCCACTTCGATGGTCCAGGTTCGCCGGGCCGAGGCGCCCGCCGTGTCGAACACGGTGCATGTGAGCACCCGTCCGTGGTAGATCGGGTCCTGGGGAAGGGTGATGGCGCTGCCTTGATAGTTGCCACTCACAAAGCTTGTCGCCGATCCTTGTGGGCCGAGCCCGTTGATGGTCCACAAGTAGTCCATCACATCGCCCTCATCGTCGTCGTACACGGAGACCCATGCGACCCCGCCCTGCCGCGTGTCGATCCGAAACACGTCGTCCGCTTCGGGACTGGAATATTCGATGACTGGCGGGGCATTGGGCTGTACCTCGATAAACGGCGGCCAAAAAAAACATCCGGTGCACAGCAAGCTGATGCAAAGCCCGTGCCAGTACCGTAAGGTATTGAAAAAACGAGCGTTCGATCCGTCTGGCCGGGGCAGCATTTGGCAAAAGCGCGACATGAATGTCAGGGAGCCGACAGGTCGAGGGTCACCAGCGCGCCCGGCGCCGCGGGAGCCAGTGTTCGGGAAATCGTGGTGCCATCGGGGCAATCCAGGGTCAAGGAATGGGCGCGGTCGGGCTCCCGGACCCGGATGGTCTGGGCGAGACTCCCCACCGTCCCGCGACTCACGGAGTCGACGGCCACGGTGCACTCGGGCGAAGGGGCGTTCCGCAGACGCACGCGAACCGGCTTTCGCTGAAGGTCGGTGACCTCGATGATTTTGTTTTCCCCTGGAGCAACGGTGAACGACTGTTCGTAGGGGAGCGCATGGTCGTTTCGAATGACCAGCCGGTGGGTGCCAGCGCCCACCTCAAGATTCCGCACGGAGCCTGTGCGGCCGCGAAGTTCGCCATCGATGTAGATGTCTCCCCACGAACCCGGAACGGTCACCAAAACGGTGCCGGACTCCGGGGCCGCGGCGGGCGCTTCTTCCGCTCGCTCCACAGCAGCGGTTGGTTCCGGGCGGCGGTTCACCACCTCCCGGATGGCCGGCGCGATCGCCGCAGAGACGGATGCCCGTTCGGTCGCGACGACCGCTGGAGGCGCGTCCACGGTGACCTCGGGGTTTGTCGCGGCTTCGGCGATGGCGTCTTCGGCGGCTTCTTCTTGAGCCGCATCGTTCGGCGTGACGACCTCATCGGGCGTCTTCGGCCAGAGCAGCAGGCTGGTCGCAGCGGTCAATGCAAGTGCGCCAACGCCGATGGGAATGAGACGAATGCGGTTCCGCTGCTCACTGGGCATCGAGTGAAGGCTTCGGAGCAGGTCGAGGACTTCTTGGTTGTGTTCATCCATGGACAAGAGCCGGTTGAACATCCGGAGGGCACCGAGATGATCGTTGGAGGCAAGGCGTTCTTTGCCCTGAAGAAGCAGCTCTTGTCGGAGGAGTTCACGAAGCTGTTCGCTGTAGTCGCCGGGGCTCTGCAACCACCGAGCGACGCTCCAAGTCGGGGACTCGGGATCGATGCCGACCTCTTGCAGGCCATTCGCGAGACGCTCCGACACCTCCATTGCTGTCAGGGGTCGGTCCTCCGGATTGGTCTGCATCAGTTGCTCAATCAAGTCTGACATCGTCGCAGAAATGTCGGGCGCAAGCTCTTGCACGCTCGGGCGGTTGCCTTCAATGACATTGCGCAAAACAATGGAAGGGTTTGCACCAGAGAACGGCAACTGACCCGTGACCAAATGGAACAAGAGGGTCCCTAAGCTGAACAGGTCGGAGCGGCTGTCCAAGACTTTCTCCATGGCCTGTTCGGGGCTCATGTATGCGGGGGAACCCACCAAAGCGCCGGTGATTGTGAGGTTGATCTCATCGAGGAACCGCGCAATCCCGAAGTCCATGAGCTTCAACTCGCCATCCCGACGGAGCATGACATTTTCCAGCTTCAGGTCCCGGTGAATGATGCCCAAATCGTGCGCGTAGTGGAGCGCATGCGCAAGGTGAATGCCAATCACCGCCACGACCTCAGAAGGAAACCGCTGACGTTCGTTCAGGAGCTTTTGGAGGGTGACGCCATCGACAAATTCGGTCACGATGTAGCAGTCGTCGGCGTCCGTACCCGAGTAATCGAAGATCTTGAGAATGTTGTCGTGATCGAGGTGTTCGATGGCGCGTGCTTCGCGGGCGAAGCGCTGGCGGTTGCGTTCCGATGCGGACAGATGGGGGTGGAGGACCTTGATGGCCACATCCCGGCCCAACGTCATGTGCCGACCCCGATAAACGGTCGCCATGCCGCCCTCGCCGATCTTTTGGAGCACCTCGTATTTCTCAACAACGCTGCCAATCACGGTGATTCCTGTTCCGCATGTGCGCTTTTGTCGTCAACGACCATGGTTCGATTGTACTCGGGCAACGCAAGTGCAACAACGTTCAAAGTTGCCCCGTCTCCCTCGAGTCGTACGTCAATCCGCGGTCGCCCATGATTTTCAGAATGATGGCGGCCGTTTCTTCCACAGCTTTGCGCGTCACGTCGATCACCGGCCAGCCTGGATTCTTACGGAACTGGTCCTCTGCCCACTCCAGTTCGGCGAGAATGTAGTCCATATCGCTGTAGTTCGTGCGGCCCGGCATTCGCATCGTCTCCATTCGCTGATACCGGATGTGGCGAAGTGACTCGGGGTCAATTGTGAGGGCGTAGACTCGGTTCTGGTCCACCTCATGGACAATGTCGGGCAGGGGCTTGTCCAACACAAAGGGCACGTTGCTGACTTTGTAGCCTTTGTGAGCCAAGAACACGCTCAGGGGCGTCTTTGAGGTCCGGCTCACCCCCAACAACAAGATGTCGGCCTGTTTCATGAGGCGCGGCTCCTTGCCGTCGTCGGCTTTGACGGTGAATTCGACCGCCTCAACCCGCTCAAAATACCGCTCATCGGCCTGGTGCATCCGCCCCGGAATGCCTTCGGGCGCGGTATCCAGGAACAACGTCATCTGGGTGAGAAGGTGGCCGAGCAGTTCGACGATGCGCACCCGATGCTGCTGCGCAAACTCCATTGCTGCGCTCCGCATATCGGGACGAACAAGCGTGGTTGCCACCAGGGCGCGCTCTTTTGCCGCTTGCTTGATGAGCCCCTCCAGTTGATTCCGCTCGGTGACGTTCGGGAACACCTGCATGTGGACGAGGTAGCCGTTGAACTGGTGCAGCGCCGCTCGGACCACTTTCTCGGCCGTATCGCCGGTACCGTCTGACACGACGTAGATGGGGCGGGGTAAGGATACGTCAGGCATGGGACCCCCCTAACGGCTGTCGCTGCCTTTGCATCTAAAGAGATCGGTCGGGCGGGCCGAAACACCATGAAGGGGTGGAGGTCACCATTCGCATTCAAGAAATACTTGACGCTTGGGTGTCATCAAAGCAACTTCGGGATGTCAGGAGAGCAAAAGGGGGGACTTTGAGCACCACGCCACGCGACTTTTTCGAAGGGTTCGTTCCGGGCACACTGGACGCCATCGCGCGGTGCCTCCCCGATGACGTCGTGGTCGCGTTTCACATTGAAGGCGTCGACGGCGGCCACTGGGAACTTCAGAGCGGCCAGAACGGGTCGACCATTGGACCGGCGCGTCCCGGCCAAAAGGATTGCGAAGTGTGGTGTGAGAGCCAGACCTTCATGCGACTTGTGCGGGGCACCTTGCGGTCCAACCGCGCGTTTCTCTCCGGGCAACTCCGCATCGTCGGCGATGTCGGTTTGGCACTTGCGCTCGAGGGTGCGCTGGCCGAAGCAGCCTAACCAGCCTCACCCGATTACCGGACGCGCATGAGACCACTTGAGGGCATCCGCGTCATTGACCTCTCTCGGCTCCTGCCCGGGCCAATGTGCTCGTGGTACCTGTGCGGGCTGGGCGCCGAGGTGGTCAAGGTCGAGTCGCCGGGCGGGGGGGACTACCTGCGCCACTCGCCACCGCGGACGCCAAGCGGTGAGGGGGCATGGTTTGCCGCCCTCCACGCCGGCAAAAAGTCGGTGGTGCTGGATCTCAAACAGTCCAGCCATTGCACCGCGCTTCGCGCGCTCCTGGGCTCCGCTGACGTGCTCATCGAAGGCAACCGTCCCGGCACAATGGCGCGCTTGGGGCTGTCGCCGCAAGCGCTCCGGGTTGAATTTCCTCGGCTCGTGATCGCCAGCATCACGGGATTTGGGCAGGATGGGCCGCTCCGCGACCGGCCGGGGCACGACCTCGGTTTTCAAGCGCTCGCAGGCACCTTGTCACTGGGAAGGCCCGTGGATGGTGTCCCACCGGTGCCCGCGGTGCCAGTGGGTGACATTGGCGGCGGCGCATTGACCGCGGCGATGCGCATCTGCGCTGCACTGCATGCGAGAGGAAAAACGGGAGAAGGTGCGTGGATCGACGCTTCGATGACGGAGGGGACGCTGGCGATGATCGCTCCGCAGGTCGCCGGAATGTCGGCGATGGGGCGCAATCCGGTGCCCGGTGGGGAGTTGCTCACGGGAGCAAACCCTCGGTACAGGTCGTACCGCTGCCGCGATGGGCGTTTTCTCGCGGTTGCGGCACTCGAGGACAAGTTTTGGGCGACGCTGTGCGATCGGATCGGCCGAGCGGTCGAGCCGGATGAATCCGCGCTCGAACAACTGTTTTTGGAGAACGGTCGCGATGAGTGGGCGTCGATGCTCGGTCCGGCGTGCTGCGAGCCCGTGTTGCAACTGGATGAGCTCGCCACGCACCCACTTCACGTCAGCCGTCGGTCGCTCACCGCGTTACCCGACGGATTACGGGTTAGTCATCCCGTCCCCGATGGGCACACCTCGGCGTGCCGTCCTTCGCCCGCTCTGGGCGAGCACACGGAGTCGGAACTCGCGCGGGTTGGGTTTGACCCTAGCCGGCTGAAGGAAAGAAAGTGAATCCACTCGTCGCACACGGTCAACTCCCGGTCACTCTCGGTGGCCCGGAATTTTTTTTCATCGGCTTATCGACCGCCATCATATTTGCGATTTTGGGACCAAAGCTCTGGGCCGACCTCACAACCGACTGACCGCGAGGACGGCCGCGATGGCTGCGGAGTGCAGGTACAGGTGTCGAAGGACCGGGAGTGCGAGCCGGTGGTCATCGGCCGAAGCCGGCGCCTTGCGGGCCGGCTCGAGGGTCCAGATTTCCAGCTTGATGTTCGAGACCCACAGCGCGAGGAACGCGGCAGTTTGCCAACGGCGGTCGGGGTCAAACAGCGGAAACGACTGCTCTTCGAGCCACATCTGCACCAGCCCGGCT
>JAYZVA010000202.1:0-11805 GCA_036156175.1 Myxococcota bacterium | reverse complement strand
TCGGCGTCGGCATCGGCATCGGCATCGGCATCGGCATCGGCATCGGCGTCGGCATCGGCATCGGCGTCGGCATCGGCATCGGCATCGGCGTCGGCGTCGGCGTCGGCATCGGCGTCGGCATCACCGGTACCGCCGCCCAACATGCAGTCCACGATCCAGAGGTTCTGCTGAACGGACCCGCAGGCATCAATCGAAAGCGTGAACCGATCGGAGATGCAGCTGTCGTAGCTGAGGGCGTAGATTTCGTACCCGCCTGCAGGCAGACTCGCGGTGTACTCGCCTTCGCTGTCCGCGAAAATTGAGATCGCTTGTTCGGTCGTTCCCTGCATGCTTGCAAACACGTGGGCGTTCGCAGCAGGGCGCTCCTCATCTTCCCAGTCGAGCGAGCGGATGACCTGGCCCGAGAGCGTTCCCATCTCCGAATCGCAGGGCACCGGAGGTCCGCCGTCGGAATCGGCATCGTCGTGGGCGCCGGGACCTTGATCGGTTCCGGAGTCCGTCCCGCTCTTCGCGCACCCCAGTGCGGCAAAAACAACCAACCACTTCACCATGCCATTCTCCGAGTTCGGGTCTACCGTCGCCCCATGGTACCGGACTTTTGTCGCGCCTTCCCAAAGTTTGCGATGGGCGGACTCACCAGTGCTTGGACAGGCCGATGCCGCCGTAGGCAAACATTCGCGAGTGGATGGGCGACCCCGGCGTTGACTTTCCAATCAGCATGCCGAAGCCCGAAGCGCCGCCTTGCGCATCGAGGCGCATGGACTCGCCGAGGTCGACGCTCAACCCAAACGGCAGGTGCGCCATGACGTATGCGGGAGCCCGAATGGTGGGTTGGACGTAGGCCCACACGCCGTCGGAGAGGCGCACGGCGACCGGCAGCCCCGCACCGGCCCAGAGCCACCCGCCTTCGAACTGCGTGCCCACGTACAGGCCATCGGGCGTCCCCCCGATCCGTTGTCGAACGTAGGTTCCGGCGGAGGCAAAGGAGGTCATGCCAACCGAGGCCAAGAACCCCATCTCGGTCTTCGAAGTGGGCGAGGACTTCCGACGCAGCCAAAACTGGCCCCCATGGTAGCGATCGAGCTCGTCGCGATCCCACCCCGGTTGAGCCAGCATCTGGTGGGCGGTGTAGCCCACACCGGCCGAGCGGGTGTGTTGAGCATCGAGCGGCGAAGCGGGCGGTGCCGGCATGGTGGGCACGCAGGATGCAAGAACAACGATGCAGATCGAATAAAACAGCGCTTTCATGGTTGCTCCTCGGCAAAACGCAGAACTGCTGCAGCCTAACACTGCGGGGCCCCGCGGATTCGGGAACGTGTGGTCGGGGAACACCCATCGGGCTACCCGCGGAACGATGGCCGGAACCCCGCAAACGCTGATTCGTCCCGAAGTGATGGACGGATGGCTGCGGCTGCTGGCTCCCGTGCGCCGCTACCACCGCCACACCGTCGAGGGGATGGACAACATTCCCCGGACCGGTGCGGCGATCTTGGTCATCCACCACACCCTCGCCACCTACGATGGGTTTCTGTTTGCCAGCTGCGTCTACGCGTCCACCGGTCGGGTGCCCACGGCCCTCGGCGACGACCTGCTGTTTCGGACGCCTTGGCTGAAGAACATCGCATGGGACACCGGCATTCGACCCGCATCCCCAAAAGCGGGCGCGGACTTGTTGCGGAGCGGTCAGTTGATGTTTGTGTCGCCGGGGGGCATGTGGGAGTCGCTTCGCCCCACCGAACAATCGCGTACGCTCCGTTGGGACGGCCGGTACGGGTTCTGCCGGTTGGCGCTGCGCACGCAGACCCCACTGGTCATGGTTGCGTGCCCAGCGGCGGACGACATCTACACCGTGAAGAAGAGCCGAATCACCGATGGCATTTACCGCCGACTTCGGGTTCCGTTTCCGATCGCCCGGGGCGTGGGGCCCACCCCCATTCCGCGCCCGGTGAAGCTCACGCACCATGTCTCCGCCCCCGTTCAACCGCCGGTCCACGACCCCGCTTCAGAGGCGCAGCAGGTGCAGGCGCTGCGTTCGGAATGCGAGTCCGTGATGAATGCGCTGTTGCACCTGCCCTGAGGCACCGCCCGGGACCGTTTCCCGCGCACATTTTGGGTTGCGGTGCGAAATCGGATTGGGTCGCCTACGGCCATGAAGCGTTTCACCCGCCACTGTTGTTGCCGTTGTCCAGGGGGCCCGGCGCGCGCGTAGTGATTGAAATGCATCGAAGCCGCCCGCCCTGGCCCCATTGCCGAGGCGGGCGGTTTCGCGTTTGTCCCACTCCACCAACCCATGTTCGCGATGCCTTCCATTCATTCGATGAAATATTTGCCGGTCCTGCGCTGTTGTGAGATACGAGTCGCTCGGCTGTCCCGGGCCGCATTGCGCGAAACCGGCGGGTCGGCCCGCTTCAACGCACCGAGGCAACACCATGCAGTCCGCTAAGGCCCGTCTCTCGGGCGCTCTCACTCCGGCGGCGGCGCGGGGCGCAAGCGACGTGGTTGACCAGGTCGGCAACACCCCGTTGCTCGACCTGACGCCGATGCTGGGCGACCGGATTCCAGCGGGCGTTTCGGTGTTGGCCAAGGCCGAGTGGTTCAACCCCGGAGGCTCCATCAAAGATCGCGCCGCGCTGTCCATGGTGATGGACTTGGAGGAACGCGGATTGCTGAAGCCGGGATCGACGCTGGTGGATGCGAGCAGTGGCAACACGGGCATCGGTCTGGCAATGGTGGCCGCAGCCCGCGGATACCGGCTGGTGCTGGCGCTCCCCAAGAATGCCAACCGGGAGCGGAAGCAGCTCCTCGCTGTCTACGGCGCCGAGGTGGTGCTCACCTCGCCGCTGGAGGGGTCCGACGGCGCCATTCGGGAGGCCCGCCGACTCGCCGAAGAACACCCCGACTGGCACTACTTGAACCAATACGGAAACGACGCGAACTGGCGGGCGCACTTCACCACCACCGGCCCCGAGATCGTGGAACAAGCCCCCGGTGTGACGCATTTTGTTGCCACGGTTGGCACCGGTGGGACGTTCACCGGTGTTGGGCGGTTCTTGAAGGAGCACGACCCGGGCATTCAGCTGGTGGAGTTGCAGCCGGATTCGCCGTTTCACGGACTGGAAGGGGTCAAGCACATGGAGTCGGTCATGGTGCCGGACATCTGGGACCCGGCCCTTGCCGATGAACGCTACGGCGTGCCGACCGAAGCCTCGTACGAATGGGTCCGCGCCCTGGCGGAGCACGGGGTGCTGGTGGGGCCCAGCGGCGGTGCCGCGGTGTGGGGTGCCGTCAAGCTCGCGTCCACCATGACGGAGGGCGTGATTGTGACGATCTTCCCCGATTCGGGCTTGCGATACCTCTCGGATGCCCACCTCTGGGGAACGCCGTCATGAGCGTCAGCACATCGGCCGCCGAACTCGCGAAGCTGCACGCGCACGCCGAGGAGGGCTATCCACACGAAGTGGTCGGCATCCTCGCGGGGGACCGCCTGACCGGCCGCATCGAACGGGTCCATCCGTTGGTCAACGAGCGGTCCGACTCGGCGCACAACCGCTACAAGGTGTCGGGACTGACCTTGATGCGGGCCGAACGCGGCTTGGAGTCGCAGGGGTTGGACATCCTGGGCTACTACCATTCGCACCCCGACCACACCGCACAGTACTCGGACTTCGACCGCGAACACGCCCTGCCCAACATGTCGTACGTGATCGTTTCGGTTCGCAACGGGGTCGTGGCGGAGACGGCGAGTTGGCGCCTCAAAGAGGACCGCTCCGCCATGGATTCCGAATCGCTTGACATCGTATCTGTTTGAACCCCTTTTTTTGAGGACGTCATCATGGCCACCATCCACATTCCCACGCCCTTGCGGCCCTACACCGACGGCCAAGCCAGCGTCGAGGTGGCGGGCGCCACCGTCGCCGAGGCCCTGAACGCGCTCACCACCGCCCATGGTGGCCTGGCCAAGCACCTGCGCGACGACGCGGGAAAGCTGCGCAGTTTCGTCAACGTGTACCTGGGCGACGAAGACATCCGGTTCTTGGATGGCGAGGCAACGGCGCTGGGCGATGGGGCCGAGTTGACCATCGTCCCCAGCATTGCCGGAGGGCTGGACCTCCCCGAACTCACGGGTCCAGAGATCGCCCGCTACAGCCGGCACCTCATCTTGGATGAGGTGGGCATGGAGGGGCCGCGCCGACTCAAGGCCAGTGCCGTGTTGTGCATCGGTACCGGCGGTCTGGGTTCCCCCCTGCTGATGTACTTGGCTGCAGCGGGCGTCGGGCGAATCGGGATCGTGGACTTCGATGTGGTCGACGAATCGAACCTCCAGCGGCAGGTCATTCATGGCAGCGGCAGCGTGGGGCGCCCCAAGGTGGCTTCGGCGGCCGAACGGATTCGCGACATCAACCCCCACATTCAGGTGGACCTCTTCGAGGAGCCCCTCACGAGCGAGAACGCACTGCGCATCATGGCGCCGTATGACGTGGTCGTGGATGGCACCGACAACTTTCCGACCCGGTATTTGGTGAACGACGCGTGCGTGATGTTGGGCAAGCCCAACGTGTACGGCTCGATCTTCAAGTTCGAGGGTCAGGCGAGCGTCTTCAACTACCGGGGCGGTCCAAACTACCGCGACCTGTACCCGGAGCCCCCGCCACCCGGACTCGTGCCGTCGTGCGCCGAGGGCGGGGTGCTTGGGATTCTGCCCGGCGTCATCGGCTGCATTCAGGCCACCGAGACCATCAAGGTGCTCTTGGGCGCGGGCGACACCTTGTCGGGACGGCTGTTGCTCTACGATGCACTCGGCATGACGTTCCGCCAGCTGAAGCTTCGGAAGGATCCCCACGCTGCCGCGGTCACGGAGCTCATCGACTACCAACAGTTTTGCGGCGTCCCGGCCAACGACCACGAGCAGGCGGCGGTGGCCGAGGAGGAGCCGTTCCAGCGCGTCAACGGGCCCGCGGCCAAGGCCCGCCTCGATGGCGGGTGGTCGCCGTATGTCTTGGATGTTCGCCGGCCCGCGGAGGCGGAGATCGTCAAGTTTGAGTTTGCCGACCGCTTGCAACCCCACGGCGAGGTGGTCGCCATCGCCGACGAGCTTCCCCGAGACCGCGACATCCTGATCCACTGCAAGATGGGGGGTCGGTCGGCGACGGCCGCAAAGGCGCTGGCCGATGCCGGGTTTGATCCCCAGAAGCTGTACAACCTTGACGGCGGCATTGTTGGGTGGTCGCGCGACGTGGACCCGTCGCTGCCCGCGTATTGAGCACCGCCGCGGTGCGACCGAAGCGCCGCCGGTCACTCACCTGCGGCGCAGGCTGCGGCTCCAGATCATGTCGCGTTGGACATCGCCTTCGACCCGGGGCGACACCGTGATTCCGTGGTGTTCGAAGCCCGACAAGGCGTGGAAGTTGAACCGCAGCGGGTCGAGGCGGTGGCACGACGCGCAGGATGTGTTCGGGACCAAGAACTGATACGGATCGGCCATTGCGGCGCCCTTGGCCGCAATGTCGCTCGCGGACACGATCAGGCTGTCGCGGAGCTCATCGTTTCCGCGCGCGAGTTCGTCTTCGACCGCCTCGTCTTCCACGCCGACCGCCACCGTCTGGTGGGGTCCGATGCGGACGAGCTCCGTTCCCGAGTCCCGTCCGGTGACTTTGAGATCGACCGGGGTGGGTCGGCCGTGGTTGCCGTCGAACGCCACAAAGACCCACAGGTCGTCGGTGGCGGGTTCCCGCCCCTCGGGCAGCGAAAACGACGTGAGCTCGTGCAGGTCACGGGGCTGTGCGAATTCGTTCAGGAACCAGCGCAGTCCGGCTTGGAAGCGCGCCTGAACTTCCGGGTGCTGTTGGGTCTCGGGGCGAATGTCCAGCGGTTCGTATGCGATGCTCGGCAACCGCGGATCCCGCAGCGAATGCAGCGCCCCCAAGACGGCCTGGGCCGACGCGTCCCGCACGGCCCGAAAGCCGGTGACGAGGTTCGACTGCAGCTGGCTCGGGGCGCGGTTGTCGGCCAAATGCGCGGACACCACTTCGCGCCACTCTCCTGCAATTCGTCTCCCGGATGGGTTGCGGGGCGCCACCGGGTAGATGGCGTGAATGGCGCGGTCGTCGGCGTAGTAGTCCACGATGGGCCCCCACGGAAGCCGGTAGTTCTCGACCACCGGTTGCCAAACCAAGCGAACCGTGGGCCAACACCACTCGTCGATGTCGACCGAGGGCCGAATCCCGATGGGGGCGCAGGGCGAGACGCGGACCGAGACCAGTCGCCAGTCCTCGTCGCGGTTTTCGAACGCAATGGCGTCTTCGGCAAAGGTGCCGTCGTACGCTTTTCGAACGGTGTTGAGCCACGACGCGGGGAGGAACCGTTCCCCCTCGTCCGTCCGAGCGCCGAAGTCCAGCACCGGTTTGTCGGTGGTGTCCAAGAGGATCGCGAGATCGGCGGCAGCCGGAAAGTTTCGCGCCCACTCCGAATCGTCCAGATCGACGCCGGACATGGGGGTCTGAATGACCTCGTCGAACTCCGCTTCAACCGATGGGGTGGCGCAGCCAAACGAGGCGATGAGCAGTGCGAGCAGTGCCATTGAGTACCTACCTGCGAGTAGTTAACGGGAACACCATGGCCGGGTGGTGTTGCCGCGTGACAGTTCCGTGAATGGCCGGACCCCGCGCCGTGGTAGCGTCGGGAGGGAGGCGAAATGAACCCATCGGTCGCGCAGTGGCTGGGTGCACTCGAGTGGGTCATGACCCAGCCGGGATTGCTCCATGGGCTTCCCGGCGGCACCGATCCGATCTTCCGCGCCGACGACCCGCGGTTGTTGGCCATGCTGGCGGGGGCCCGGCGGGATCCGACCCGCCTTCTGGAGCTGCTCTCTGCGCCGCGGTCCCACAAGGTGGGAATCGCGTTTGAGGCGCTGGTGCACTTTGGCATTGAACAAGGTCTTGGCCACACCGTGTTGGGTCGCGATGTTCAAATTCGCGCGGAACGCCGCACGGTTGGCGCTCTGGACGTGGTGCTGCGCACGCAAACCGGCGTCGAGGAGCATTGGGAGTTGGCATACAAACTGTTTCTGCAGTGCAAACCGGACCTCGGTTGGTCGAGCTGGCTGGGTCCGGGTGAACGCGACCGGCTCGACACCAAGGTGAACCGGATGCGGCACCACCAGATCCCGTTGTCGGCCCGCGATGTGGCGTCGGAGGCGCTGGCCGGCCTTGGCGTGAACGAACCGCCCGCCCAGCGGGCGGTGCTGCAGGGCGTGTTGTTTTCTCGCTGGGACCAACCGGTGACCCGCGCGACCGATGCCCGCATCGATTCAGCGGGCCGATGGGTGCGCCAGACCGAGATGGCCCGAGTGTTGGATGCGGCGCCGGAATCCCGCTGGGTTCGGCGGCACAAACCGCTGTGGTTTGGGCCCTGGGTGGGACCGGCCGAGGCGGTGATGTCGGCCGACGCCGTTCGTTCGCAGTTGATCGACGCACCCCTGCGCCGAGCCCAGCTGTGGAGCGTGTGGAATGGGCCATCGATCGCGGACGAGCAGCTGTGGTTTGTTGTTCCGGAACGCTGGGGCAGCCGCGCACGCTGATCAGACCGATGCGGCTCCAGAGGACCGCGGGGCGAGCGCTCGGATCCATGCCGCCAGGCCGATGAGCACCCCCTGAATGGCCAACCGCACGATGTGCCCGAGCGTTCCAAACCGGTGCCCCTGAAACGCCACGTCATTCACCCACATGTGGAGATTGGCCAGGTACAACAGGACCAGCTGCCCGATCATCAGCGTGGCGCAGATGCGGCGGGTCTTGGGCACCATGATGCCAATGCCCACCGCAATTTCGGTCCATCCGGTGATGTGGACCCAAAACTCGGGCCAACCCAAGTACGGCGGAACGATCGGCACGAATGCCTCGGCGTTCACAAAATGCTGGATCCCCACCCACACAAAGGGCAGCCCGTAGAGCACGGCGGCGACGGTCTGGGCGCGAGTGGGCTGGTTCATGGTGGGGGCAGCCTAACCGCTGGCAGGGCCGTCACGCTCGGTGTGCCTGCGGGTCCGGCTTGTGCTTCCCCCCGTGGCAAACGCAAGACCGCCCCCGAAGCGGACCGAACAACGCGGCGCTTCGGGGGCGGTGATTGGATGCGGCGTGGCCTTATTCGGCGGCGCTTTCTTCAGCCGGGGCTTCTTCGGTGGCGTCCTCGCTTGCGGGCGGGGTGAGCGCCTCGCTCATGCTGACGAAGAAGATGCAGTCGCTGCCTTCGTTGCACGTCGTCATGTGCGGGGGACCGCCCGCCTGGGTCCAGTGCGAACCCGGGGTGATGTCGCCCTCGCCGTAGGGGAACGAGCCGGAGATCAACGCGCCGGTGTAGTTGGCGGTGTTCATGGCTTCCGAGGCTTCTTGGCCGGCGGGGAGCTTCGCGAACGCCATCCACGGACCGGTGGAGGGATCGCCGTGAACCATCTTGAGCGCGGGACCGTCCGGCTGGTCTGCGTTCATCGGAACGTAGTCGATCTCGTTGGCTGCCATCACGATCTGGGTCGACTTCTCGGCCGGCGCTTCGGCGATGCTGCGGACGACCGGACCGTCCATGGTGAGCACGAACACGCACTCGGACGCTTCGGTGCAGCCGGTGTAGCGCGCTTCGCCGCCGGGCTGGCTCCACATCGAGCCCGGGGAGAGCACGACAGCTTCCTCGGCGGTGCGGCCGTTGACCATGGTTCCGCTGATGACCAAGCCCGTCATGGTGTTGCCGTGCGTGTGCAGACCCGGCGAGAACCCGGCGGGGACCTTGGCCATGGCGGCGAAGGCTTCGGTTTTCGGGTCGCCATCGAGGATGACCCACATGGGGCCGTCGGGCTGCTCGGGGTTGATGGGCTTCCAAGCCACCTCGGATGCGTTCACCGTGGTGGACGTGGGCGCTGCGGGTGCTGCTTCAGCGGGTGCGGGCGCTGCTTGTTCGGGTGCGGCCGTCTCGGGGGTCGCCTTGGGGCCGCAGCCACCGAGCGAAAAGGACAAGAAAGTCAGTGAAATCGGGTTGAGCATGGGCTCCTCCATGGGGTGTACCGCCGTCCCGTAACGTCGGAAGGTTCGATTCATCTACCCAAGAGTCGAGCTTTTTTTCGACACCGATGCCCGGCGCGGTTGGGGGCAACCTGAGGGCCGAGCCGGACCGCTTCCCGCGCGCCGATTCAGGGCGTGGGTTCGATGCCACTGCCGAAGGTGACCGCGTCGAAGTCGGCCAGTCGGGCGACGTCGATCGCGCGAACGATCTCGTCGTAGGGCACGTCTTCATCGGGAATGATTTCCCACCGGCCGTCCACATCGTGGGCGGACCGAATGGCCATCAACGCCGGCTCAATGGCGTCGATGCTGCCGAGCTCCCGCGGCGGCTCACCGGCCACGGCCACCCATGCACCGCTCTGGGTGATGCCGACCTTGGGCACCACCGTGTCGTCGGGGTTGGGGTCGTCCGAAATTCCGGGCAAGTTCGACTCGATCGCGGCGTAGGGCGGCGTGGATGCGGTGAGCAACAGCACGATGAGAATGGCCGACAGGCCCATCATCGAAGTCATGTCAATCTCGGGGACTGAGGGGGTTCGGCGTGGCATGGTTTCCTCCTGTGGGTCCGAAACGCGCCCAAACGACCAATGCTTACGTCAGAAGGATGTCAACGGGAGGCGACCCGCCGGTGCGAGAACCGGGCGGTTGTGTCCCGACCCGCCAGCGTGTAGCATCGAGCGACACGAGGGGGTTGCATGCGCAGGGCGATCACGGGGGCATTGTTGGCGGCAGTCGTTGGGTTTTCGCCCGTGGCGGAAGCCGGCAAGTACTACGAAGTGAAGTACCAGAGCCAGGCGAAGTACACCGCCTACCGGGTGCAGTACGCAAGTCAGGCCAACTGCAAGGTCTACCGGGTGCGCTACCCGAGCCAAGCCGGGCTCGGGAAGTGGTACCGCGTGGACTACGAGAGCCAAGCGGATTTCACCATTTATTGGGTTCAGTACGAGAGTCAGGCGAAGCTCAAGATCTTCTACGTGGACTACGAATCACAGGCCGACTGCCTGATTTAGGTCGGCCGGAACGGAGCGTTCGACATGAAAGTGGTGGTTTGGTTCGCATGGGCCTTGTGGTGTGTGCCGGCATGGGCGCAAGACGAACAGCAAGCGGCGACCGAGTCCGAAGCACCGGCGCCGGTTGATGAATCAACCGACGGGCCCAGCGATGCCGAAGAAGCCGGGTCCGCCGATGCCAACCGGACGGCTGTCGAGGTGGTGCTGCAGAACGGGATCGTGTTGACGGGCACCGTGCGCACCGCGGATGCGGTGTCGTGGTCGGCCGGAAAACCGCTTCGCTTTACCCCCGACCAGGGCGAGGCGATGGAGCTTGAAGCCGACAAGATTCAGGCGGTGCGCACCCCGGCCGCCAAACCGGCCCCCGCGATGGTGCCTCGGGTCTTGGAGTCGCCGGACTACCGATCGCCCAACGGCTTTCAGACCGAAAACCGGGGCAAGTCGCGTCACCTGTACGCGCCGTCCTCGATTGGGCTCAAGAAGGGCGAAGGCTATTACTCGCAGAAGCTCGTGTTCTCGTCCGTGGCCTACGGGGTGACGGACAACCTGACCTTGCTTGGGGGAACCTTCACGTTTTACCCGCCGGTGTTGACCGTTCTGGGGGCCAAGGTGAGCACGGAAGTGGCCCGCAATGTGCATCTTGCCGCCGGAGGCGAGGTCTTCTTGTCCACCGTCATGGACCAGCTCTTGTCCTACGCAGCGCTGGGGTTTGGGGGCGTGACGGTGGGCCACAGCGACGCGCAAGTGACCCTTTCGACGGGCTACGCGTCGCTCGGTACGGATGGCGACGCCAACGGCATTCCCGTGATCGTGGCCGGCCAGTGGCGGACGGGCGAACGCGGGGCGTTGGTGACCGAAAATTGGGTGATCTTCGACAGCGGATCGGGTGAAGACGCCCTGTTTTCGCCGACAGGCACCTATGTGTTGTCGGGGGCCTACCGCATCTTCGGACCGGCCCACTCCCGGTGGAGCTTCGACCTTGGCCTTGTGTCGCCCGGCTTCGACGACGAGTTTGTGTGGCCGGTGCCGTGGGTGGACTTTGCCTACCACTTTGGGCAGGCGAAGAAGTAGGCGTCAGCTCGGGTTCGTCAACCCCTGCAGCACCCGAATTGCCCGCTCGGCCGCGTCCGCCGGCACGAAGACGTGATCGTGATGGTGGCCCGCCACCACGTTGGCGCTCAGTCCGGCCTCGGCGAGCGCCGTCGCCACCGCGGCCGTCAGCCCCACGGCGGTGAGGCTCGAATGAACGCGCAGGGTGATGCACCGGTGCACCGAGTCGTAGGGCAACCCAAAGGCATCCGCTTCGGCCTGAGTCAGGACCGCGGACAACCCTTCAGCCTCGCGAACGGTGGCGAAGGGCGATGCGGCGACAACGGCGGCCTCTTGGTCGGACGGCACCGTGCAGAACACGTAGCGGTCCGCCAACAGCGCGGGGTCCATGGTCGCAAGCAAGGTGGCGAGGTCGGACACGGCGGCCATGGGCCCTCCTTTTGGCCAGTGTACGCCATCGCGGGATCGCCGGGGAATGGGGCGTGGGCTGGAGTTCATCGATCCCCCGCATTACACCGACAAACGCCCTGTTTGGAGGTCTGCTCATGCCCCGATTGTTGTTGTTGTGTTGGACCCTTGCCCTGGCGGGCTGCGACGGCCTGCTGTTTCGCACGGGTTTCGATGACATCGAAGACGCCGTGCTGTACACGGCGGAGACGCTGACGGAGGCCCCCGAATCGGCTGACCAGGTCTTGGTG
>JAYZVA010000201.1:0-7557 GCA_036156175.1 Myxococcota bacterium | reverse complement strand
CGGGGGTCGGGGCAGCGGTGGCCACGGGCATCGCGGCGGTGGTGGTGTAGCACCGTCGATCGCGCCCGGTGTCCCCCAGCCGAAGGGTCAGGCGCCGGGCCCGATCTCGCAGTCGTTTGTGCACTCGTCTGCATCATCGAGGTCGCCGTCATCGCAGACTTCGAATCCGCCGTCCGTGATGCCATCTCCGCAGTACGAGCCGGTTGCCGTTGTGACGCTGCAGCTGTCGTCGCAGACCGTGCACGTGGCGGTTCCGTAGGCGCATTCCTCACTGGTGTCTTCCCCGTCATCGCACGCTTCGCCGGCACCGGCATCCACCATGGAGTCGCCGCAGTACGGTCCGGTCGCCGCCACGAGTCGGCAATCGGCATCGCATACGGTGCAGGCGGGCGTTCCGTAGTCGCACGGCTCCGTGACCCGGTTGCCGTCGTCGCATTCTTCGGCGGTTTCGATGATCGCGTTTCCGCACTCTGCAGTGGGCGCCGTGACCCCGGTGTCGGGGTCCCCGGAGTCTCGGGCCGCGCCCGTGTCTGCATCGGCGTCTGCATCGGCGTCTGCATCGGCGTCTGCATCGGCGTCTGCATCGGCATCGGCGTCCGCGTCTGCATCGGCATCGGCGTCTGCGTCTGCGTCTGCATCGGCGTCCGCGTCTGCGTCTGCATCGGCGTCCGCGTCTGCATCGGCGTCTGCATCAGCATCGGCACTGGTCGTGGCGGTGGGTTTGTCATCGGCGTCATCGCCGCAGGCCGCGAACAACGGCATCATCAAGAACAAAGCAAGAACGGTTCTCATGGCATCTCCCGGATGCTGTCAGTGTAGCGAAGTTTTTCCGCGCGTAGAGGTCGATGTCGCTTGAGTCAGGGCACGGTCTCCCATTCGACCGAGGCATCCTCAACCAGTTGCTCCCATGCGCCCACCCGCCCGCGCACGTGTTCCAAGAACGCCAGAACGGAGGTTTTGACCACCGACTCGTACAGGTCGTTGTCCACGTAATAGGGACCGCAACCGTCACCCCAGGCAATGCAATAGATGGCGGTTCCCGAGTAATGCCCGCCATCGGGAAACGACGCCAACGCGCGAGGGGTGGACTCCACGTAGCCGTGCAACCGCATGTATGCGGTTCCGACCGTCCAATCGCGCTCGCCACCGATGGTCAGCACGGGCAGTTCGATGGCGGCCGTGCCCTCTTCGAGTGCACCGGATGCGCTCCACGCGGCGTGGGTCACCACCGCGTTCGCGCGGGGGTCTGTTGTGACGTCCGGGTCGAGACCCGTCCAGCTGCGGGGGATGGCGCCACCCACGGCATAAGCGGTGTAGCCACCGAACGAGTAGCCCGAGACGGCGTACCCGGCGTCGGGGTCAACGCACCCAAAGAGGGGGCTGCCGGGCTCGCTGCTTTGCGCCACGAGCCAATCAAAGGTGTCGTGGATGTCGGTGGGCCGCCGGTGCAGCAGGGTGCCAAATGCAGTCGTGCTTCCGGAATGGGTGTTCCCCACGTGGTCTGGCGCCGCGATCACCCAGCCGTGGGTCGCCATGAACTCCATCAAATAGTGCATCTCCCAGCGGATGGAGGTCGATCCGTGGCTGTGCACCATCACCGGCCGCGGTTCGGTGCAGTCGGCAGTGGCGTCACGACCCCCGCTCCCGGCAAACGAGAGGAAGGGGGACCCGGTGTACACGGCCGGGCCGGTACCGCTGTCGGTTGCCGGATACCATGCCGTGACGGGGAGGATGGTGCCGCTGCGCGACGCGAGTTCGGCCGTGTGGACCCCGGTGCTCCACGGACCTTCGACGGAGTAGTCCCCCGCCATGATGGGCTCGGGTTCGGTGGAGTCATCGTCCTCCGATTCGCCCGTGTCGCTTGCCCCGGTGTCCGCGGTCCCCGTATCGGCATCGGCATCGGCATCGGCATCGGCATCGGCATCGGCATCGGCATCGGCATCGGCATCGGCATCGGCATCGGCGTCCGCGTCGTTCTCCGCGGTTCCCGAATCGACTTTGGCCACCGTGGGATCCGCGTCCGTTGCGGTGCATCCCGCGACGAAGGCCAGCATCCACAGGACGTTCGTTGCTGACCTCATCGCTCCTCCAGTCGATCCAATCCTAGCGCTGAGTCGGGGCATGGGCCAGCGACGAACACTTCCCGGGTTCACCGCGCGCCGCAGAACCCGAAGGTGGTTGAGCCATAGGCGGGGAGCTCAGCGTTCCATTCGACGCCCGTGAATACGTGCACATCGCCTTCCACGCGGTACTCCGCATTCCAGATGGATGTGATGGTACCCATGACTTCTTCGCGGGCTTCCCAGACCACCGGTGCATCGGTGGTGTTGGTCACGGTGGCATCGGCACAGAAGCCGGTGGTCCAGGTTGTGGACTCGATGAGCGTGAACTCCACGCCGGAGGTGGCCCCACCGGGCAGCACTTCGCCGAAGGCCTCGGCCAAGGTGCGGAGGGCGTCGTCAGTCAGTCGGTTGCCCACCGCTCGGGACGCGGAGCCCGAGGCGTCGCCGGTGCGGGTTGTGAAGGCCACGCGTTGGGGCAGTTCGGCGAGCGGTCCTGTCAGCGAAACGTCGCCTTCGTCGTCGGCGCAGGCGTGACCGCCCATGCCCCAGCGCCGCCATGATTCGACAAAGCATGCCCGAAACCGCGGGTCTTCGGTCAGCAGCTCGCTCAGCTCCGGTGCGCCATCAAAGACCACGCCATCGAGGTCTCCTGAGGCATCGATGGGCTGGCCCACCTCGGTGGTCCGCCACCGGCCCAGGTGGTCGTAGTGCTCGAAGCCAAAGCCGATGGGATCGATGAGCGAGTGGCAGGAGGCGCACTCGGGCAGGGAGCTGTGGACCGCGTACTTCTCGCGAGTGGTGCCGTCGGCATCCGCAGCGGGCGGCGACGTGTCGAGGTTGGGTGGCGGCGGCGGCAGTTCTTCGCACAGCATGCGCTCCCGCACCACGACGCCCCGATGCACCGGACTCGATGCTTCGCCCAGGGCGTACACGCTCAGCAGGCTCCCGTGGGTGAGCAGCCCTCCGTAGGTCTCGCCGTCTTGGTCCACCCATCCGCTTGCATCCATCCCGTAGTGATCGGCCAAGGCGTCGGGGATGTAGGTGGTGGGGCTGAGCATCAGATCGCTGAGCGACCGATCGAGGCGTGCGATTTCTTTGACGGTCTCGTGGGTCTGCTCTTTCATCGCTTGCTGCAGCGGTCCGCTCCAGCCCACCCGCGCAATGGAGTCGATGCGGTCGAGCTGGAGCCACGCGTCGACAAACTGAGCGGTGGTGTTGAGGGCGCGGTCATCGGCCATCATGCGATCGACGTGGGCGCCGATCTGGTCCGGGGTGTTCAGTTCCCCCGCGGCGGCGGACGCGAACAAGGCGTCGTCCGGCATCGTGCCCCACAAGAGGTAGCTGAGTTCGCTGGCGATTTCCCAGTCTGTCAGCGTGAACGCCCCACCGCCCGTTGCGGTGCCCAGCTCCGATCGGTACAGAAAATGCGGCGACTGCAGCATGCCTGCGACCACCCAGCGCAGTCCTTCAAAGAAGCCATCTTCCTCGGCGATGTCTGCCCACAGGTCCAAGTAGGTCTCGATCTCGTCTGGGCCGATCGGGCGCCGGAATGCTCGGCTGCCGAAGTCTTCGATGAAGGTTGCGGCGCACTGGCTCATCTGGCCGTCGGAAGGTGCGCACGTCAGCATGCCCGCGATGTCGGCCACCGAAGCCAGGTCCTCGGCGGCATTTCGGTATTGGTCGGCGAGCAGGCCCGAGATCACGAGGGCCTCGGCGTCGTTGCGGTAGCCATCCACTGCGGTGTCGGGGGCCAGATGCTCGCCGTAATCGGTGCTGACGCCGAGCAAGTCCATGACCGTTCGTTCGTATTGGTCGTGATCGAGGCGCCACAGCCGCCGGGGAATCGGTTCGTCGGTGCAGGCCTCTACGGTGGCGTCGCAGATGCCTTTGGTCCAGTCGACCCAGAACGAGAGGGCATCCCAAGCGTCGGTCTCGGGCCAGACCAGGGTGCCGCCGCCGTGCCCCACGGCATCGAGCCCCGTTGGTTTCACCAACAACAGGTCGCTCACGGCGCTTGCGGCCCGCAGGTTCTGCAGCATGTCGTCTTCATCGAAGACCATTCGGGTGCCCTGGGCAATGCCATCGGCAGCGTGACAGCCGTAGCAATGGGTGCTCAGTACGGGCTCCCACACCCGCGCTTCAAACAGGTCCACGTCTTCGGGACATCCCGCTTCGCCCGTGTCCGCGCCGGTGTCGGCGGGGGCGTCGCTCGAGTCGGACGGATCCGGCGAGGTCGAGTCGGCATCGGACGCCGGCGGATCGGCCTTGTCGTCCGAGCCGCAGCCCACAACAAGGCCGATGCAGAGCCAGATGCGCGTCATCGCAGGGCCGCCACGGGCCCGGCGGTGCCCGTGCCAAAGGATTCCAATTCCAGCCCGAAGGCGTGGGCCAGGCTCGTCAGCACGCCGTCGTGGGTGGCTCCTGCGAGGTCCAGGGCGCGACCGGACCGGAAGAAGCCGCCACCGGTGCCGGCAATCACCCAGGGCACCGACTCGCAGGTGTGCATGCGGCCGTCGCCCAGTTCCTGCGCCCAGAGCACCACTGTGGTGTCGAGCATGGAACCGCCGCCAGCGGGGTCGAGGGTCGCGCTCAACTGGTCGAGCAGGTACGCGAACTGTTCGGCATACCACCGCTCGCAGGACACAAAGTTGGCGACGTTGGTCGTGTCGGTGTCGGCAGCGTGGCTGAGCGAGTGGTGCCCCTCGGTCTGCCCCAGCCAACTGAACACGGTGGGGCCAACGGTGTGGCTCAGCTGCAAGGTCACCACGTTGGTCATGCCGCAGGCCAGCGCTTGCACCGCCAGGTCCATCTGGTGCTGCGCCACCAAGGGAAAGTTGTCGTTGCTCATGGGGTCGTAGTAGGCCGGTGCCATGGGCGATTCGCAGAGTGAGTCGCCCGATATTGCCCGCTCGACGGCATCGAGGCCCTCGAGGTGGGCATCGAGGAGGTGGCGCTCTTCCAGGCCCAGTCGGCCGCGCAGATCGTTGATTTCAGCTCGGTTGATGTCGAGCAAGCGCTGCCGCCGGGCCAGCAACACGGGGTCACCCACATCGCCAAACATGCGGTCAAACACGTTGTGAGGAGAGTCGTCGGGAGTCACAAAGGTTCCGTCTCGATAGCACATGCGGGTCTGCACCGAGCCACCCCAAAGGCTGGTCTGGGCGCCGAGTTCGAGCGACGCAAACCGGCTGTCGCCGCCGATGTGGTCCGCGACGACCTGATCGATGCTGGTCGTTCCGCCGGCGGTCAACATTGCCGCCATGCCGCCTTCGTGGTTCGATCCGGTCGAGAAGTCCATGCCGTCCAAAACGAGCAGTTGGTCCCGGTGTGGGGTCAGGGCTTCGAGCATTGAGCCTGCGGGGAACGAAAAGTCCGATTCACCACCCGCGGGTCGCCAGTGGTTGTGAATGGTTCCGTTTGGCGTGAAGAAGACGAGCAACCGACTGGCTCGGGACAGCTCGGTGGTCGCGCGCGCAGGGGAACCGAGCAACCGAACGAACGGAGCGGCAAGGATGCTGCTGGCACCGGTGGCCAGCAGCCGACGACGGCTGAGGTAGGGCATGGGGGGTCTCCCGCTTTCAGCGTATCGGACAAACGCCCGTTCGTCTCTACCCCCAGAGCCCAAAACGGTTGGAGCCGGGGCCCGGGCCGTCGAGGGGATTCAGCCCCAGAAACGGTGGGCTCACCACCGTGAATCGACTGCGGGCTCGTCAGTCGCAGTCGCCGCCGTCGAAGGCGAAGTCGGCGCAGTTGAGGTCGACCCCCAACGCGCCATCGTCGCACATGCCGTCGCCCACCCATGCGCGCTCGTCGCCATCGGTGACCACAAACTCCGGAATGCAGAACAGCTTGCAGTCGAACAGTCCCTCAATGCCGCCCATGTCGCCGGTCACGGGGTCCGTCCATTCGCCCTCGTCGATCACACACGCCGACCCGACACCCGACGCTGGGGTGCCGTCGGCGTCTGCGTCTGCGTCTGCATCGGCGTCGGCGTCTGCATCGGCGTCCGCATCGGCGTCTGCATCGGCATCGGCGTCTGCATCGGCATCGGCGTCTGCATCGGCATCGGCGTCTGGATCGGCGTCCGCATCGGCGGCGGTGTCCACAGCGGCATCGACCTCGGATGTGTCCGCTTTGTCGGACTCGCAGCCCCAAACCATCATCAAGGCCATCCATTTGAATGACAACATGCGCATCAGCCCTCCTGGGTGGTCGCGAGTCTACCGCATCCGGCGGGCATGCCGGTGGGTGCGCCGATCAGTCCTCCGCGTTGCGAACCAGTCGAAATCCGGTGTTCAGGGTCCACTCGCAGTACGGGAATTCGTACATTCGTTTGTTGACGGTGATGAGTCGGGAGCGCACACCGCGAGGCATGGGGATGGGCGAGAGTGAACCGCCTCGCGTCACGCGCATCGGTTTGACCTGCCCCGTGCGGTTTTGGTGTGCTCGGCCGCGTTTCGGACCCGCTGGGTCAACGGTGCTCTGGTCTGGAAGCGGAGCGTGCCAGTCCCAGGTCCATTCCCAAATGTTGCCTGACATGTCGTGAAGGCCGTGTGCATTTGGGGCGTATTGGGCCACTCGCGTCACTTTGTTTTTTTCGTTTGCCACGTCCCACAGCGATGCGCTGCCGGCGTAGGGCTGGTCGCTGCCGGCCTTGGCGGCATACTCAAATTCGGCTTCGGTGGGCAGCCGGTACCCGTTGGCAGACCGGTTCCATTCCACGATGGGGTCGGTGGCTCCCGGGACTTCATGGATGGTGTAGGCGGGAGTGAGTCCTTCGCGCACAGAGAGCTTGTTGAGGAATCGAACCGTGTCGTACCAGTCCGCACCAACAATGGGGCAATCGTCTTCTTTGCACTTGGCTCGGCTCGTCCCACCGCCCATCAATGAGAGGCTCATGGTTACCGTGCCGTCGGCTTGCTTTTGGAAGCCAACGCCGGCTTTTTCTTCGGCCATGATCGAAAACCACAGCCCCCGGGTCACTTCGGTTCGCCCAATTTCGAACCCTCGGGTCAGTTGGACCTCACGGGTGCCTTGCCACCGTTTGTCTTCACCCGACGCCTTCGGGTCGCCCATGATGAACGAACCGGGTGGAATTTGCACCATGGTGTAGTTGTGGTCACTCAAAGCGCTGGCCAGCACCACCTGGGTCATCATTAGGGCAATCATGCACCCTCCTTGGCGGGCCATTGAGCAGCCCAGAATGGAACCCTACCACGATTGGTGGGCGTGATTGTTAGTCGACAACGGACTTTCAAGGACTGGTATCAGCGCCTTTGTGGAAGGTTTGTTCGTTCCCGATGTGCCGAGGGTGCGGGTTGCGGAGTCAGCGCTCAGCGCCGGTGTTGATCCAGTCTTTGATGACCTGGAGGTCGTCGTACGGCATGGGGTCGTAGTAGGGCGACGGGGGCATGCGGCTGCCCGCATCACCGCGAATCTTGCGGACCAAATAGCTTCCCTCGGCGTCGCCTGGCGTGACGAAAGGGAGGGAGTT
>JAYZVA010000200.1:0-5090 GCA_036156175.1 Myxococcota bacterium | reverse complement strand
TCCCGGGCCCGCCATCCGCGCGCCAAACCGCGTTCGTGGCCCTCTCCGCAGGACCACGCGTCGGTTTTGCTCCGGACGGCCTACCGGTAACCCCGCCCAGCGCATGCAAAACCCAGAGCCGTGATCGGGCACGTTTGTCGGTTTCGCTATAGTATGTGCCCTCACACACCACGGCGCTTTGGGACGGAAACAGCATGTCGGATTCTTTTGTACTTCCAGATGGCATCACCTTGTCGATGACTGAGCATGGCTTGGTCATCGAGAACCAAGGAGACATCATTCTCCACGGTCAAATCGAAGGCGGAATTCACAGCCTCACCAGCCAGGATGGAAACGTTGTACTGAACAACGATTTCGAGCTTCACCACATCCATGCCCCCAACGGCGCGGTCGAAGTCCACGGTCGAATCGAAGCCGACCGCATCGAGGCCGCGAGCGTGGAGGCCGACGGCGATGGGTTTGTCGTGCGGGTCGTCCAGGCATCGGAGTCCATCTCCGTCGGAGAGACCACCACCCACGCCGAAGTCCTGATCGCACCGGTGGTCAAACTCGCGTCCACCGCGGTCGGCAGGATCACCGTAGTGGAGAGCCACAACGAACTTGGTGCGACCAAAATCAAGGGCTGCTTGGCCCTCAGCGACCTCGAGGAACTGTTCGACGGCTCCGAAGGGTTCATCCGAGGGTGGGAAATCACACCGCTGCGAAAGTCGGGTCGCAAACCCGCACCCAAACCCGCTGCGAAGAAACCCGCCGCCAAAAAGAGCGGTACCAAGACCGCCTCGGCTTCGAAACCGGACCCCAAACCGGCACCCGAACCCGAGCCGGCCGAAGCGGCGCCGGAGCCCGAACCAACCGAACCCATCGCGGCCGAAGCGGCGCCGCCTGCGCCCGCCCCCGAACCGGTCGAAGAAGCCGCGCCGGAACCCCCCACCCCCGTCGAGACGGTGGTGGAGGCCGAAGAGGAACCGGAGGCCGCAGACGGCCCGCCCCCCATCACCATGCCGTCGCCCAATGCCGAGACCGGCGAGCGTGCCGAACAGGTCGAACAACTGTTCGATTTGTTCGACGAGACCGAAGAAGAGTCGGGCAACGATCCCGAACTTCACGCTCGGATCTCGGGCGCTGTCAACGAGCTGGTCAGCTACTACTCCGACGTGGACCTGCCACCGGTTGTCCAACGCCTGGCCCAGTTGGTTGCCGAACAGGACTACAAAACGGTCCGGGATGAGGTCGACGACATCTGGAACCAACTGCTGCGCTACCACAAGCAGCAGAAGCTTCGCCCAAAACCGTCATTGACCACCACGTTCAACACCATCCACGCGATCGTCCGCGAGATGTGAGACCGCTCGGGAGTGGAACCGTTCAGGCCGGGTCTCCCCGGCCTGTTTGGTGACGGGGTCCGGCCCTCATCGCCAAGACGAGAGCAGCCCGTCCACGATGCCCTTGTCGATGCTCGACAGGGCCCCGAAACGAACGCCCATGCCCGGATTCATCGGCGCGGCCACTTCGCGCGGCAAGGTCCACCGAACCTCTGCCGAAGCATCCATGGTCCGCCGTCCGCCCGGGAGCTGGATTCGCAGCGTAAACGCTGTGCCAACCTCCATCGGATAGTCCGTCTTGATGAACATTCCTCCGATGGTTTCGTTTGACGTGTAGTCCACCAGAAAATCTTCGACATTGGTGTATTCCACGCGGACCTGGGGGGGGCTCGCGGGCCCTTGATTGGGGGTATCGGCTTGTGCAGTTGCGGTGGCCAGCATTGGTCGCCTCCTTGACATTCCCCGCATCGGTGCGGGCCGACGCGACTGTAGGGAAAATGGCGGGATCAGCCGTTTCTCTCCGTTCCGACCAACCGCGGCTTCTTCGGGCCGAACCGATCGACCACGGGGCACCAATTTTTACACCCATTTGTCCCCGTTCCGCCCCGGAAAGGGGCATCCTCGAGTTCTCCCGGCACTCGCCGCGTTACGTCTGGTGACGGCCCTCGCGGCCACCCGGAACCACCGAACAGGTCAGACCATGCCCAAGTTTTCCATCAACCGAACCCTCCCGTTGGTCGCCATCAGCCTCCCCGTCGCTGTGGGAGCCTGCAACAAATACGAAATGTTCCGCTTGTCCGGCTACGAGCAGGTCAGCTTTTCGAGCGAAGTCGACGTGCTCTTTGTCATCGACGGCTCCAGCTCGATGTCCGACGAGGCCGGGGCATTGCTCCGAAACTTCGACGACTTCATCGAGACGGTCGCGGGCGGTTCCGGTGCCGGCAACGCCACCGAGTCGCTGACCGACGCCGTGGGCGACTACATTTCCTTCACGGCCGACCGCGGGCGCATCACCGACTACCGACTCGCCATCACCACCGCATCCATGGACGCCAAGGATGCCTGGTCTCTGGAGCCTGAAGGCGGCGAAACGGGGCTCTTTGTGGGCGATGATGGATTTCAGGTTGTCTACAAAGGCGACGACAACGCGGTTCACCAGTTCAAGCAGAATCTTGGGTGCTGGGGGGCGTGCTGGAACGGCGCAGAGATGCCCACCAACTCAAGCTACATCGGCACCACCGGGGACTGCCCGTTTCCCGACTCCAACGGCGATGGGGTGGTGGACAACAACGATGAGGTCACCACCCAGTACCTCGACTGCTTGTGCACCGATGTCAGCTACCCCGAAGGCGAAGACTGGGACGCCATCGAGCTCTGCCGAGCCGGAAACGAGCTCCACCTCGAGTCGACCTTGATGGCCCTCTGCCGTGCAACGGAAGACCCACCCGAAATCTGCTACCACACCAAAGACTCTACGGACTTCCCGTTCGAGGACAGCTGGATCGGCACCAACACCGACTGGATGCGGCCCGACTCTACCGTTGTCGTGGTTTACGTGACCGATGAGGGCGATCAGTCCGAGGCCGTCGTTGGTGGGCTCTTCTCCGGCAGCGAGGACGACCCGCAGGTGTACATCGATGCGTTCGAGCAGTTCGACCGGCCCATTCGGTTTGCGGCAATCGGCCCCGACTTGATCTGCGAAGGCGACAACAACTGTTCGTTTCCGTGCAACAGCGGCGGCGCAAGCGCAACGGGCGTGAAGCGACTCCAGAAACTCGCCGCGTCAACGGGCGGTTTCTACAACCCGATCACGTCGGGTGACGGCGACGATTGCCCGGTGTCGGACTTCTCGGTTCACCTCAAAGACCTGGGCAAGCTGCTGATCAACCTCCAGTCGGCCTTCGAGCTGCAGTCCACCCCCGACGAAACCACCATCCGTGCCTACGTCGACGACGAAGAGGTGGACAAGGCGACCGTAAACGAGTCTACGGGCGAGTACACCAACGGTTGGTCGTACGAACCCGGCCAGAACGCCGTTGTGTTCTGGGGCTCGGCCATTCCTGACTTCAACCAAGACGTGCGGATTTACTACCGTCCCCTCGACGGCAAGCCCCGCGACCTCCCTTTCTAGGCCTCACCGATGACACGAGTACTTTCTTATTTTGTTGCACTGTTCGCCCTGTTCGTTGGCTCGGGCGCCCACGCTCAACCGGCAGTGGATGTTGGCGTCATCAAGAATGACGACATCAAGATCGTCCAGAAGATGCTGTACCCAAAGGTGGGCCGCCTCGAGACCGGTGCGCACCTGGCCGTCATGCCATTTGACGCATTCACCTTCACGCCAGCCGTCGCATTGACCGTGGCCAAGCACACCCGTGAAGACCTGGGGTTCGAGGGCGTCCTGATGGGAGGCTACAGCCTGAAAAACACCCGATACAACGAGCTCGAAGGGCCCGCGTACGGAGTCTCGCCGGACGCCTACCGCTTCCTCGGGAGCGTGATGTTCGACACCCAATATTCGCCCATCTACGCGAAAATGAACGTCGCAGGCCAACGGATTTTTCATCACGACATCTTTGTGACGGGTGGCATCGGCGCCACGTTTGAGCAAGCCATGCAGCCCGACAACTCGCTCGCCATCGCCCCCACTCTGGGGCTTGGCATTGGTGCTCGCATCTTCACCGGCAAAGACTACGCGCTGCGCATTCAACTCCGCGACGACATCCTCCGCGAGAAGCGCGCAAAAACGGCCGATACGCAGGCATGGTTCATCAAGCAGAACGTGAGCCTGGTGATCGGCATGAGCAAGTTGAGCAAATGATGATCAGACCCGTACTCGCCCTTTTGGCATTGACCAGCGGAATCGCGCTGGCGACCCCCTCCATGGAGGATCGCAACAACGCCTTTGAAGACGCCAACACCATGGCGATGGACGGCAACATGACCGGTTCGGCAGACGCGGTCATCGCGGTCATCGAGAACCCCGAGTGGGCCATGTTCGCCGGCGAGGCGCACGCGCGCCTCGCAACCATGCTCACCAAATTTGACTTGCCGTACTCGGCGCTGATCGCCTACGCAAAGGCGCTTGAGGCCGATCCAGAGGGCGTTGGCTCGGAAGCCGCCAAGGCCGTCGCACTGGCCGATGCAGTCGGTGACCAAGCCATCCTGGAGCCCGTGTTTGCGAGCAATCTGGGCCTTGACGTTGCCGACGACACCCGTTCGCGAATGGCATACCTCGCCGCTCGCGAGAACCACCGCGCCGGCAACCTCGCGACCGCTTCCGCCATGCTCAAGCTCGTCAAACCGAACGACCCGTACTACCCCGAAGCCAAGGCCCTCGAGGGCGTGATTTTGTCGCTGCAGGACCGCCATGGCGACGCGCTGGCGCCCCTACAGATTGCACTCGCCGTCGGCGATCGTGCCAAGCGCGAGGGCGTCTTCAAGAGCGTGGTCACGATGAACCTGGCCCGGGCATACTACGCGGCCGAGAACTTCGCCCAGGCCTCGTATTACTGGGGACAAATCGAACGCGAGGACCCCAAGTGGCTCGATGCCCAGTTCGAACGCGCCTGGGCGCACTTTCGGCTGGAAGACATGAACGGAACACTGGGCTACCTCAACAACCATGTCTCCCCGTATTTCAGCGATCGGTATTACCCCGAGGCGGCCATGCTCCGCCTGTACTCCTTGTTCCTGTTGTGCAAGTTCCCCGACGCCTCACAGCAACTCGAAGACTTTCAGGCCCAGTACCGGCCGCAGCACAACAGC
>JAYZVA010000199.1:0-32345 GCA_036156175.1 Myxococcota bacterium | reverse complement strand
GGGGCGGTCGCGTTCACCAAGGGCCTCACCGTTACCCAGGCGCTGTCGAAGTCTGGCGGCATGAAGAAGACCGCTCGGACGCGGGACGCCTACATCCTCCGGGCCGACCAGCGCATCTCGGTCAACCTGAAGCGGGTTTTGAAGGGGAAGGCGGCAGACATTGCGTTGGAGCCCGACGATCAGATCGTGCTCAGAGAGAGCGTATTTTAGCGCCGATGCTTCCGTGAAGTTTGGTACCATTGGGGTCAACCCCACCGGTACGGAGTGCACCGATGCGCGTTTGTTGGAAGCTGGCCCTGCTGCTTGGACTTGCATGCTCCTCCGATGACAAGGTGGCGGCCGTCGCCGAACCCGGGGTTCCCACTCCGTTGGAGCCGTCGGTCCTTGACCAGACGTCGGCGACTCGGATGCGCGACATTGTCGAGGCGCTGGCGGCCGATGACATGGGCGGGCGCGTTCCGGGGTCATTCGGGCACCTCGCATCCATGTCGCTGATCGTCGATGAGATGGCCGACATCGGGCTCGAACCGATTGGCCTCGAAGGCGACTACGTGTACCCCTTCGCGGCAACGCCCCGCGATGACTTCTTGCAGATCAACGAGGACGGCAGCATCGAGGTGGCACAGGCCGAGGTGGCCTACGACGTGGTGGGACGCTTGCCCGGATCCAATCCCGAGAAGGCCGGCGACCACATCTTGGTCATGGCCCACTACGATCACTTGGGGGTCGACGAGTCGGGCAACGTGTACAACGGTGCATTCGACAACGCTGCGGGCGTGGCGGTGGCGCTGGAGGTGGCGCGGCTCCTGATGATTGAGCCCCCGGAACACAGCGTCATTTTCTTGATCAGCGACGAAGAAGAGTCGGGGCTGGACGGCGCCCGCGAGTGGTTGTCCGACTCGACCGTACCCCGGGACCAGATTGTCTATGGGATGAGCGTCGACCCGGTCGGTCGTCCGAGCCTCCCCGACTATTGGCCCGCCCTCATCATCGGTGCCGAGCGGAGCCCGGAGTTGATTGCCTCGTGGCGCGAAATGTCGCAGTGGAACGAGCTGCCCACGCTGTTCTTGAACCGGGAGTTGGTGCCCGTGTTTGCCAGCGATCAAGACGAACTGTACAAACTCGACCCGCCCATTCCCGGGTTCTGGTTCGTCAACCCCGGATTCAGCTTCTACCACACCGTCCACGACACCGCCGAGACCATCGATTACCGCATCATGAAGGCCAACGTTCGGTTCTTGGCCAATGCCATTACCGCATCCGACTCCGACCCAGACGCATACACCTTCAACGGGAATGTGCCGTTGGACGCAGAGGCCGCGCAAGGGGTCAAGGATCTGATCTTGGGGCTGCGCAGCAGCGATGCGCTGACCGTGAGTGAGCGGGAGTACGCAGACTTTGTACTCGAGAAATGCGATGAGGCCATTGCCGCGAACGACCTGAGTGTTGTGGGCAATGTGGAGGGGTTCTCGTTGGCCGTGGCGTACTTTGTGATGTTCGAGCTGGGGGAGGCCCATCCCGGACCCATCCCGCCGCCATTTCCCGACGAATAAGCCGGGTCAGTCCTGCATGTAGCCCAGCGCTTCCAGTTGCCGTGCCGTTTCTTCATCGATGGCTTGGGTCGCGCCGGCGTCTGCTTCGTTCGGCAGAACGGCCCGAAGCCGCTCGACGTCCTCGGGCTGGGATGCGGCGAGGTTGTGGAGTTCCCCCGGGTCTTCGGTGAGGTTGTACAGTTCGTCGCCCCAGCGCGTTTCGATCAGCTTGAGCGAGCCGACCCGCGCGGAACGCTTTTCCGTCCCAAAGCGCATGGCCTGCGCCCCCACCGCGTGGGCTTTGGTTGCGTCGCCGCCGGTGACTTCTGGCAATGAATGGCCATCCCCGGCCAGTGCATCGGCGCCCGCAATGCGGACGATGGTGGGGACAACATCGAAGGCCCGGACCGGCCGCTCAATGACGGCCGGTGCGAGTGCCGGCCCGCGAACCATCAAGGGGACATGCGTCAGTTCCTCGTACAGCGTGTGGCCGTGGCGCGTGAAGGGCCAGTGATCGCGCGGGTAGGGGTTTTCGTGCTCGCCAAAGGTCTCGCCATGATCGGACGTCACGAACACCCAAGTCTCGGAATCCACGTGGTCCAACAGTCGCCCAAGCTCCGCATCGGTGAAGCGGATTTCCTGGTCGTACTGGTTCAGCACCGGCATCTCGTGCGGCTCGCCAATGAGGGCCGCGTATTCGGCAGGAGGGTTGTACGGGTCGTGAGGGTCCATCAGGTGCAGCATCAGGAAACGCGGGCCCGACTCCATGGCATCCCACCAATCGATGGCTTCGTCCACCATGATGTCGGCGGGTCGGTAGAAGTACCGACCGCTCATGACCGGAATGGTCAACATGCGGAGCGGTTGCACAAACATGGGCATGTGGGCCAATCCAAGGGCGTCCGAGTAGGTGTCGAATCCCCGCGAGATCCCGAAGCTTCGCTTGAGGTAGGGGTTTGTCACAATGGCCCCCGTTCGGTAACCGCGAGCGGCCATGCGCTCCGCCAAGGTTGGAACGCTCGGATCCAGCGGGGACTGGGTGTTCTTCTCTCCGTTGTTGAGGCCGGCGCCATGCCCGCTGGGGTACTGACCCGTGACGAACGCGCCAAAGCTTGGCAGCGTCCACGATGCGGGGCTGCCGGCCTGGGCGTACCGAATTCCCGAAGCGGCGAATCGGTCCAGGTTTGGCGAGGTCGCCACGGTGTGTCCGTAGGCCCCGAGGTGGTCGGCTCGCAGGGTGTCGATCACCACCAACAGCACGTCGGGTCGGTCCGTTGCAGCAGGGGCGGGCGGAGGCAAGGTGGGGGCTGTCGCAACGCGCACCGCTGCGGTCGGCACCGAAACCGCGACCAACAGGCCGAGCAGTGCTCGCATGGGGTGCGCTCGGAGCGCGTCGGCGGCGCGGAAGGCCGCTCCCGCCACCGCCAATGAAATGCCGAGCAGGAGCGCGTCTGCCTGCAGGGCCTCGGGGGACAAGGCAGCGCCGTAAGCATTGATGTTCATGGCGCGAAACGCCGGAAGGAACACCAGGGCGAGTGCGGTGAGGCCGAGGCGCAGACGCGGGCGCATGCGGGTCAGCACCACGCTGGCCCACAGTCCCCCGACCGCGAATGCCGCGCCCAATCCGTACCCGATGGCGTTGGCTTCCCATTGGCTGAGATCGCGCCACCACAGCTCTTCGGCGATCTTGCCACCGGTCATGAACCCACCGGTGATGCCGACCAGCCCCAGGAGGTGGGCGGATGGGTCACGGAGGGCCGAAAGCGCGACGCCCAACACGGCCATGACCCCGACGTACCACGCCGCGATTTGCCCAACCTCGGCGGCCGTCAGCGCGGGCTGACCCGTGGCGAGGTTTGCCGCTTCTTCCAAGGCCAACAGCGTTGCCCCAAACAGGGCGCCGCGAACCATCGGGGAGGCGCGTTCGATCATGCGGGCCTGCGCAGCATCTGGACATCGGGCGCGTGAACAGGTCGGCGGCGACGCAGGTCAGCGTACTCCGCGAACAACAATCCGCAAAAGCACCAGTAGTACCATCCGGGGCTGGTTCGGTGAACGAAGCTGTTGGACACCGAGTTGGTCACGAACACCATGGCTGTGAAGGCCATGGTGAAGATGGCGAGCGTGCGGGCGAACCGATCCGCATGCTCCATGGCCAAGATCTCCCGGCCCGCTCGGACCACCCCCCACTGCATCGCGAGGTACGCGAGCACACCAAAGGGACCGATTTGGTACAGCAACAGCAGCTGATCGTTGTGGGGATCGAGGGTGATGTGCTTGGAGTGAAACAGCTTCACCCAATCCAAGGTCATGAGGCGTTGACCACCCAGTCCAATCCCCAGAATCTTGTCCCACATGGGCTGGGCCATGTACTCGCTCATCGACATGGACCAAATTCCCCACCGGCCGCTGCCCAACTTGCGCTTGTCGAGCATCACGTTTTCGGTGTCGAACATCAAGAGCAGATCGCCGAAGCGGTCTTGGAGGTCGGCACTGAGTCCGACCGCAATCCCGCCCAGCACCGTCGTCACGGCCAAGGTTCGATAGCGGCCAGCGAACAGCATCAGGGCTGCGACAAAGACCGCAAACCCCAGAAACCCGGTCCGGATGTAGGTCTTGTAGAGGGTGACGCACCCCAACCCGATGACTCCAACCAAGACGATGCTGTGGATCATGGTTCGCGCCTGCATGAGCCAAAACGTCCACAGCGACAAGAAGACCAAGGTCATCAGGGCCATGTTGTGGAGGTTCTTGTACCCGCCGAGCAAACGGTCGTAGCCGTGAAGCGTGTACGCATTCATCTGACCCGAGACCAGGTGGTACAAGCTGGACGCAAGCGGGATCAGACCCACGAGGGCAATGAAGAACAGGAGGCCCCGCCGGAACTCTCGATTGGTGAAGTAAATGGAGACCATGAACATGAGAATGAAGGGCGATGTGTACCGCACCACGCTGTCCAGATTTCGCACGATGTCGTTCGACCGAATCGTCGCAATCACCATCAGAACCAAGTAGCCCAAGAAGATCTTGAACAGCGGGTGGTCCTGCATTCGTTTGAGGTCCAGGAACAACTGAGTGGACACCAGCACGAAGACGGCGGCCGAGAAGAGCTGCAGCATGTTCAATCCGGCAATGGTGCCGGGAATCCACCACAACAAGTCCAGCACACCTCGGCCGATGAAAATGGCCACGAGAGCAAACAGCGGCCGGGTGAAGAAGTACAGCACGATCAGAATGGATGCGACGCTGACGGCGACTTGAAGCGGTGGCACCACAAACATGATGCCGGCCAGCAGCGCCATGAGGATGAAGCTGGCCGCCATTTGGATGGCCAAAATGTCCGGACGCTTCGGCAACGACAGAAGGACGTTCTCAAGCATGCGCTCGCGGAGGGTGTTGATGGGGCCTCCACGCGCCTACAGGCGCACGCCTTCGGGCTCGACGACCGGTGTGAGGCCGCGGACGGTGCAGATGGCTTGGGCCAGGGCATCCGCTAAGATGCGACCCAGCGCGTGCTGATGCGGTTCGAAGATTCCGTTCTCTTGCAGCCACTCAAGGTGCAGCGTTCCGAACATGATTCGTCCGGCTGAAACGCTGTACTCGCCCCGACTGAGGGTTTGGATGTGCACGGAGTTTCCTCGTCCGGCGCGCTTGCGTTTCCACTCGAGGCTTCGGCGTTCGAGCCCGGACGTCGGGGAGCCGCCGATGACGTCGAATCGGAACGACTCCAGTCCCAGTGCGTCACCGGCAGGGACCATGAGCCGCCACAGGTTGTCTTCGGTTCGGGCCTCAAGCAGGTTCTGCCGGATCTCTTCCACGGCGCGGGTTCGTTGGTGCGCTGCATCCTCGAGGTCGCTGAACAATCGGGACCGTCGACCGGCACGAATGATGTCGGCGTATCCGAGGAAGTGAATGACCGCGCCCGCGACCAGCGCCAACGCCAGGATGCTCAAGGCGGACATGCGGTCTGAGCTGTAGATGAACAGCAGGGCCAACCCGCCCAGGCCGCTCGCCCCGCCCAGCAAAATCAGCGCGGTCTGGCGTTGCGACAGCCCCTTGCGAAGCAGCATGTGGTGGACGTGGTACTGGTCGGCGCTGAAGACCGGCTTGCCAATCAAGTACCGACGGATCACCGCCATGGAAAGGTCAAAAATGGGCAGCGCGAGGGCCACGAACGCCGCCACGATGCTGAAGAGGGTGAAGCTCTTCTGCGACCCATGGGTGCTCGTGAGGGCCAAAAGGAAGCCCAAAAACAGACTGCCCGTATCGCCAAGGAAGATGGACGCCGGGTTCCAGTTGAATCGGAGAAAACCAAGGGTGGCGCCGACCATGCAGATCAAGAGCAGCGCGCCGACAACGTTCCCTTCCACCAGGCTCATGATGAACAGCGTGATGCCCGCGAGCACCGCCACGCCTCCTGCCAACCCGTCGAGACCGTCGATCAGGTTGATCGCGTTGGTGACCAGCACGATCCAGAACACGGTGATGGGAAAGGTCCACGCCCCCAACTCCACCAGGCCCATGAAGGGGATGTTCACGACCGTGACCTGGACCCCGGCATGAAACACAACCATGGCTGCCGTGATTTGACCGATCAATTTGGTGAGTGCGCGGGCGCCCTTCAGGTCGTCGTGGATGCCCACCGCGAGGATCAGGCTCCCCCCGCCGACCAGCGAGATCAAGAGGCCCCGCTCGGCAAAGAATGCCGTCGATATGTCATTCGACCAGAGCATGAGGCCGACGATCGGTACAAAAAACGCCAAGGCCACCGCGATGCCGCCCAGCCGTGGAATTGGCGCGTTGTGGATCTTGCGTCCTTCGGGGGTGTCATACAGGCCCCACCGGACGGCCGCATTGCGGATCAACCACGTCAGGCCGATGCCAAAAATAAACGACAGAATGAACGCGATTAGAAACGTGCGCATGCCGCATTCACCCCGTTTGTCGTTCTTCTGGAGGGTCGCCGTAGGTCGAGTTGTAATCGTAGTAGTAGTAGTACCCGTAGCCCGTGCGGCGGATGTCGAGCTTGTTCACGATCGCGCCCAAGATGTTGGCCTTGACCTCGGCCATGCGGGAGCGGCACTGCAGCACGTGGTCGCGGTTCGTCTTGTTGGACTCGACCACCATCATGACGCCATCGACGAAGCGGGAAAGAATGAGGGGATCCGCCACCGCCCCGATGGGGCTCGAGTCGATGATCACGAAGTCATACGCCGTCAGCGCATCGAGCATCCGGGTCATTCGGCTGGACCCCAACAGCTCCGCCGGGTTGGCGGGCCGCGGTCCCGATGGCATCAGGTCGAGTCCCTTGACGTGGGTCGGCGTGATGGCGGACTCGATGGGGGCCCCATCGACCAGCACCGAGCTCAGGCCGCGGTCGTTCGTGATGCCGAACAACTTGTGCTGCGTGGGGCGTCGGAGGTCGGCATCAATCAGCAGGACGCGGCTTCCGGTCATGGCAATGATGGACGACAAGTTTGACGAGATGAACGACTTGCCCTCGCGGGGAACCGCGCTTGCGATGAGCAGGCGTTTTTGGGGGCCGTTGTCGGGGGTGCGGAACAAGATGTTCGTGCGAATGCTTCGCAGGGCCTCGGCTGCGGTCGAGCGCGGTCGTGCGTTGACGTAGATGGACCGGTCTCGTTCGTTCTCGAGGCTCAGCAGGTCGGAAGAGGTGAGCACGGGCACGGCGCCCAAGAACGGAACTCCGACCACCTCTTCGAGATCCTCACGGCTCTTGATCGTGGAGTCGACGTACTCCATGAAAAACGCGAGCGCGATCCCGCCGAGGAGGCCAATCAAGAACGCCATGGGCAGGTTGGTGGTCAGCTTGGGCCGCACCTTCTCCGCGGATGGGACAGCGCGGTCGATGAACCAGATGTTGTTCGATTGGACCAGGCTGGCGAGGTCCACTTCGCTCATCCGAGTGTCGAGGCTCGAGAACAAGCCCGCGTTCTTGTCGGCGTTTGCCTGGAGAAACGCGAGTTCGATGCCCTTTTTCTCCAGAGTCTTGAGGGAGTCCTCAGCCTGCTGCGCGGCCATCGAGAGGGCATTCTCGCGCTCCTGAACCATCTTGATTTCCGCCTCTTTACCGGTCATCAACTGAAGCACTTGCGCTTGGATCTGCGTGGTGAGGCCGTCGAGCTTGGCTTGGGCGCGAATCATCTTGGGGTGTTCGGGCAGGTACTTGACCGCCAATCCGGCCAGTTCTTGCTCGGCGGTGCGGAACGTCTGAAGCAGGTTCTGCAAAACCGGGCTGTCTTCGCTCATGTGCGTCGCCAGGCCAGGCCACTGCTTTGCCGCAGCAAGTTGCTTTGCGCGGGTCTGGGTGGCTTCCAGCGCGACGCGCTCGGCGTGCGTCGCGCTCAAGCGCTCGCGGAGCTGGTCGAGGGTGCCCTGCACGGACTCCATTTCCCCCAATCGGTTCTCGTACTTGAACTCGTGGACCTTCTGGTCTGACTCGTACTTCCGTTGCCGGTAGACCTCTTGCTGGTCGCGCAGCCACGTGAATGCGGAGTTGGCCGTGTCGAGTGACCGCTGCAGGTTCATCTCGATGTAGGTTTCACTCAGGGTGTTGGCGAACAGCGAGGCTTTCTCGTAGTCCGGGTACTCGACGGTCACGTGCACCAAACGGCTGTCGAGTTCCGGCTTGATTTCGAGGTGCCGCCGAAAGAACTTGAACGGCGACTCGACCTCGTCGAAATCGGTGATGCCGTGCCGTTCCTGCAGCCGCGACACGGTTTCTTCGATGACCGACCGGCTCTGCATGACTCGGTACTGCGTGGCGTAGTAGGCGCGGCGCTCGTCCGAGGCGGAGAGGCTCACGACCTCGCTGAGGTTGTCTTGCCCGAGCACACTGGGGGTGTTGGGACTGATCTCCAGCGTCGCGGTCGAACCGAAGAAGGGCGTCGACAACAGCGTGCCGATGGCCACCGTGCCCATCAGGATCCCGCAGAACATCACCACGGTGATTTGGCGCTTCTTGAGGATGCGCCAATAGTGAAGGAGGGTCGCTTCGCGCTGATTGTCGTTGTCGCTCTGGAACATACAGACCTGCTATCGGTAACGCGCGCTGATTTGTTCAGTGCCCGACTACACAATGATGGATTTTACGGCGCCTTCGCGTCAGGATTTCGTGAGATGCATCCGAAGAATAGCGTGTAGGGTATCACTGCATGTCTCCTCCAACAAACCAACGATTTCGACCACCGCTCTCGATTTTGGAGCCGCTGGTGCTCGCGTTGTTGCCGATCGCGGTTGTGGTGTACGGCGGCGTGCATCACCCCAGTCGGATCGGGCTTGCGGCGGCCATGCTTGCAATCGGTTGGGGGTTGTTTGCGCGGAGCCGGTACGACGGTGGACGCGCCATTGGACTGCTGGTTGTTGCAGCATTGGCGATCGCCGCAATGCCGTTGATTCCAGTCGGGGAGGGAATCCGTCGGGTGTTCATGGGGACGCTGGCTGGCCCCGTCGAAGCGGTGGTCGCACTGACGGGCGAGGCCACCCGACCGCTTGCGCTCGTGCCGTGGAAGGGATTGCTGGGTTGGTCGGAGGCCGTGGGGCTTGCAATGCTCGCCTTGGGCATCGCGGGGTGGTCAACCCGCGCCGGCCGAAACCGCCGCTTGTTGTGGTCGGTCGTGGGTTCCGGACTGGTGGTGGTCGCGACCATGATGATTAACAACGGTTTGGGGCTGAACTCGATCTACGGAATGGGGCTCGGCGAGGGGAATCGAGACGGGTTCTTTGCACCGTTTGTGAACCCGAACCATGGCGGAATTTTTTTGGCGGCAATGGTCCCCCTCTGCGTGGCGCGGTCCGTGAATGGCCGGGCGATGGAGCGAACGACCGCGGCCCTCAGCGGAGGGCTCTGTGCGTTCGGTGTCTGGGCGTCTGGTAGCCGCGGGGCCGTTGTGGCCTTGGCGGTCGGTCTGGCGGTGGCGATTGCCGCGGGCGGCGGAAAGCGGAGCCGCATGATGGTTGGGACCGGCGGACTTGGTGCCGCCATCGCTGCGGTTGCCTTGGGTCCGCAACGCGTGCTGGAACTGCTGAGCAACTGGGTTGCACCCTCCGTGACGGCCATGGCCGACGCGGGCTACGTTTCGCTGCTGACGGGACGGGGCACGCTTGCGAAGGCGAGCATTGAACTCGCGGCCGAAGTGCCCGTGCTCGGCGTGGGTGCCGGGGGCTTTGCGGAAGCCCTTCGGATGGTCCGGGACGACACCGCCTTCAACTCGGCGGCGCACGCGCACAACGAATACCTCCAGTCGCTGGTGGAGCACGGGGTGATCGCGCCCGTGCTGGGCTTCGTGGCGCTGATGAGCATCGTGCGAATTGGGGTGGGTGCATTGAGTGCATGGAGCGAACGGCCCGATCGACGCTGGTTGATTGCCGGGTGGCTTGGCACCGTGGCGGTGCTCGCGGTTGCAGCGACCGTGGACTTCCCAATGCGGCTTCACAGTCACGCCATCCTCGCGGCGTTTGCGACGGGGTCCTTGGTCGGTTTGGCGCGCCGCCATCGCGGGGGACACCGGCCGTCCAGGGTGGCGTGGGGCGTCGCATCCACGGGGACTGTGCTTGCGCTGATGGCGTTGGCGGCGGTCGTTCATGGGGGCGCTGGTCCCTGGTCCAATCCGAACAGCGCCCAGGCGGCCGGCGAAGGCTGGATGAGCGCCTATGCGGATGGTCGCGAGCGTTCGGGCGCCCTTGACGCTGCCGCGGCCCACTTCGAACGGGCAGCCAACCGGGGACTCCGCCGGCACTCGTTTCAGTGGCTGGCGCGGGTGCGCGCCCTGCAAGGCCAGCCGGAGGCGGCAGACCGCGTGCTTGAGATTGGAACCCAGCTGGACCCGACCATGCCCTGGCTGTGGCGCGACCGGGCACGCCTCGCCCAGCGCACCGGGGATGCGGAGCTGGCGCGCCGGGCTTGGTCGGCCATGCTGGCGCTGGATTTACCGGCCACGGTGACCCCCACGGATGTGGTGCGGGAAGCGCTGTTCGGAGGCGCTTTTGAATCGCCCATCGCTCAAGCACGGGCGATCTTGCCGGAGCGCCCCGATCGTCATCGGCAAGCCGCTCGAGTCATGGACCAGCTCGGGCTGCGCGAGGAGTCGGAGACGCTGTTTCGAAGAGCCCTGTCGATGAGCCCAACGGACGTCAATTCGTACGCCAAGGCACTGATGAAGTGGGGGCGACCCCACGATGCTGTGATGCTCTTGGAGCCCAACTTGACGGGGTGCTTTTCCCACCGCGCATACGCCAAGGGTTTGCTCCAGCTGGGGCGGTACACCGATGCCGCCAACGCCTTTCAAGCCGCGATCGGTGCCTGCGGGGCAGGGATGTGGGAACTGCGAAGCGGTGTGTGCATGGCGCGGCTGTTGTCGGGGGATCCCCGCGGGGAAGATGCGGTCGAAGGGTTGTTGAAGGAACGACCGGCCTCGCATCGGTTGCGCAGGGCGTGGCTGTGGATTTTGTCGCGGAGGGGTCGCACGGTGGATGGCGTCCGGCACCTGTCTGCGCTGAAGGATGCCGGTGTCATTCGACCGAAGGAGCGTGTGGCGCTGCAACGGGCGGAGCAGGGGCTCCCGTTTCGGATTGCTGAGCCGGCATGGGGCGCCCGCAACCCCAAGGGCGCTTCGGCGCTCGAGAACCGGGTTCAGGAGGAACCGTGAGACCAGATGAGCACCGTTTTTATCGCCGCTGGCTGCGGCACTGCACCCGGGTTGCCCTGGTTGTTGCGATGGGGTGTGCGGGCGACAAGGCGTCCGAGTCCCTGCGGGTTTCGGCCTACCTCGAGGCCTATCCGGAGGCGTTTTGTTCGCTCTGGGCGGAGTGCAACCCGGACAAGCTCCGTGATTTGTACGATGGCGACGTGACCGTGTGCGTCGATGACATCACCGATGGGCTCGCCGAACGGCTCGAGCGAGACGGCTGCGCCTACGACGGGCGGGCGGCGGCCGATTGCATCGATGGGTTGAGCGCCATGGAGTGCGTGGACTGGGAAGAAGGCGAGGGCAACGTGTGCGGCGATGTCATTGATTGCTCATCGGTGGTTCCTGCCCGCTGATGATCCGACCGATGTTGGCGCGGTGGCGCTGGACCAAGCCGACCGCCAACACCCCTCCAGCCCAGGCGATCGATGGCACCAGCGCAAGCATGAGGAGCGGGATCGCAAGGGCAGCGGCAAGGGCCGCCAGACTCGAGCGCTTGAACGCCAAGAACACGATCATCCAGGTCATGGCGGCAAAGAGGGTCACCAGGGGCGACAGTGCCAGCAGCACACCCGCAACCGTCGCGACCCCTTTTCCCCCGCGGAACTCGAGGTAGGCGGGCCAGCAGTGGCCGATGAATGCGACCACAGCGACAGCTGGTGGGAACCACGGGGCGTCACTGACCATGGACGCGAGCGCCACGGGCACGAAGCCCTTGAGCGAGTCGCCAACCAGTGTGGCGATCCCAAACCGTGGGCCCAGAACCCGGTGCACATTGGTCGCGCCGATGTTGCCGCTTCCATGTTGCGTCACGTCGATGTTGGCGTACAGCGCGGCCAAGATGGGCCCGGTCGGGATGGAGGCGATCAGGTAGGCCAAGAGCACGTAGACCATGGACTCGATCATCATCCACCCCCCGCGATGGTGAGCTCGCGACTCAGGTCCAGTAACTCCGCGCACGCGACCTCGTTGCCTCGGCTGCGGTCGAGGTGCGCGATGTGCTCCAAGGTGCGGGCCAGGCCCAGCCAGTCACCGTCGGTAACGTGGGCTTCCAACGCCGCTCGATACAGGTCCCAAGCGCGCGCGATGTCGCCTTGGAGGGCTGCCGCATCGGCTTGTGCGCGCACGCAGCCGGCGGCCGCGGCCCGCTCACCGGCCTGTTGGTAGCGGGTTCGGGCCGATTCAAGGTGTGCGGCCGCGGACACCGAGTCGCCGCTTCGCAGGGCTCGATCGGCTTCCCGCCGGTCGAAGTTGGCTTGGTCAACCGGGGTGGCGAGGCCGATGCGCAGGATGCGCTGCCGAACCTTGCTCGCGCGATCCCACTGGCGCGAAGCGATTGCCAGACCCAGGTGTCCCAGCAACCGGTTGACGTGCTCCGGAGCCGTCGTGGTGTTCGCATCGGCCTGCTCGAACAGCGCTTCGGCGCTCAGCAACTCATCGGCGGCCACGGCCACATCGGCCGCCCCTCGCGTGGTCGCGGCGATTCCCTCCGCATCGCCTCGCTGGCGATAAAGACCCAACGCGATCCGGTACCGAAGGCTGGCTTGCCGGAACAGTCGCCGGGCGGCCAGGCGGTCGGCCCAACGTCGATTCATGGTCGCCAATAGCCCCTTGTCTCGGCTCGATTCCGCCAGAGCCACGGCGTCGGCAAAGCGCGCCTGGGCTCGGTGCAGTGGTCCAGTTTGCAGCAACACGATCGACTCGGCCCAGACCACCAAGGCGCGGTGCGCGGGATCGGCACGCTGCGTCCGGACCAAGACTTGCTCCGCCCGCTCCAGGGCTTCGGCCGGTTGGCCAACGGTGAGCCGGCATCGGATTGCGGCGGCACCGGCCAAGCAGGCCACGTTGCCGTCGCTGGCGTTCTCTGCAAGCAAGCGAAGGGCGAACAGATCGGCCGGCGCAATCGGATTGTGGGGAGTCTCGGTTGCGATTGAAAACAGCTCGCTGTGGGGACCAATCAACCCGTCGACGATGGCCCCCAAGGACCGCCGAGGGTGTCGCTTGAGCTCGGCGGATACGTCCACCCGGAGCGCACCGGGGAGCGCATCGGGCCGTTGGAGATGGCCGGGCAGATTCAATCGAACCCGAGGAGACTGGGGGAACCACACCCCTGCTTCAATCGTCGCGGGGATGGTGTCGGTGTCTACCGGTTCAACGTCATCGGTCGTGGCCACGTGGTTTGCCAACGGCAACGGCTCGTGAATCGCCGCCCACCAGCGTGTGGTGGGGGACAACGGGGACACGGCGGAGCACAGCGGCCCCGGCAGGTCGCCCGAGACGGTGCGCGCATCGATGCCAATGTCGCGCAGGTTGAGCTCACCCAGGGCGGCGGCCACGTCTGCGAGCCGACCGGGGACGGGCAGATCCATTGAAGTGCCCAACACCAAGATGCAATCCGCCAGGGTGCGGCACCCATCCAGCCGAAGCCACCCGAACGTGCGGCTGCTGCGGCGAAGGTGGGCGGCGATCCACCCCGCCGCCCTCCAACCCGAGACGTGAAGCACTTCTCCCGATGGCCGATCGCGAAAGGCATCGGACCAGTCGGTCGGCAGGGGATCGCCCAGGCCCTCGGGGGCCCAGGTCGTCAGCGATCCGCGGAGCGAATGGTGCATGGATCCATCTTCGGCCCCTTCGTCCGCCTTGGCAAGCGTTCGAGGCGCTGTTGAGGGACTGGCGCTCAACCGTTACAGAGCGGTCCCCAATTCACCCCACGCAAGCGGAGCGCGCGATGACGGATATTCAATCGATTGGACTTGTTGGTGCCGGGCAGATGGGCAACGGCATTGCTCACGTGGCGGCTTGCGCTGGATTTCGCGTTCAGCTGACCGACATCAGCGATGCGGCCCTGTCTCGAGCCGTCAGCACCATCGAAAAAAACCTGGGCCGAATGGTCAAAAAAGAAAGGCTCTCGGACAGCGATGCGGCGGCGGCACTGGCGCGCATCTCGTGCTCGACGGACATGAAGACCCTTGCCGACTGCCAGTTGGTGGTCGAAGCGGCAACCGAGAATGTGGAACTCAAGTACACCATCTTCGAACAGTTGTCCGATGTGGCGGCTCCGGATGCCATTCTTGCAACCAACACCAGCTCCATCTCCATCACGTCGATCGCCGCGAAAGCGCGAAACCCAGAGCGGGTCATGGGCATGCACTTCATGAACCCCGTTCCCGTAATGAAGTTGGTGGAACTCATTCGCGGACTTCAGACCTCCGATGCCACGTTCGCTGCGGTGGAGGCGGCCGCCCAGCGCATGGGCAAGACCACGATCGTGGCGCGAGACATTCCCGGATTTTTGGTAAACCGCATCTTGATGCCGTACATCAACGAGGCCTGCCAAGCCCTGTACGAGGGGATCGGAACGGTCGAAGACATTGACACCGGCATGAAGCTGGGGACCAACGTGCCCATGGGGCCCTTCACCTTGGCCGACTTCATCGGACTCGACACTTGCCTTGCCATCTGCGAGGTGTTGCACAACGGCTTGGGCGACTCGAAATACGCGCCGAGTCCCCTGCTCCGAAAGTACGTCGAAGCCGGCTGGCTGGGGCGCAAGAGCGGCCGCGGTTTTTACGACTACAGCCAAGGATGAGTTTCATGGAGACAATCGAGTTTGAAGTTCGGGATGGCATCGGATTCATCACCTTGAACCGCCCCAAGGCGCTCAATGCGCTGAACTCGCAGCTGATCAACGAGCTGGCTGCCGTTCTCAGCGATCTGCTCGAAGTGGACGTGCAGGCGTTGGTGTTGACGGGTTCGGGCGACCGCGCGTTCGCAGCGGGTGCCGACATTGCCGAAATGGCGGAGTTCACCGCCCAGCAAGCGGAGGCCTTCTCCGCAGGCGGTCAGGCGGTGTTTGAAATGCTGGAGACGTTTCCAGTTCCGACCATCGCTGCGGTCAACGGGTTTGCCCTTGGCGGCGGCTGCGAGCTGGCCATGGCGTGCGACTTGATCCTCGCATCGCCGAGCGCGGTGTTCGGCCAGCCTGAGGTGAAGCTTGGTGTGATCCCCGGTTTCGGTGGGACGCAGCGCTTGGCTCGGCGCGTGGGGCGTCAGCGCGCGCTGGAGTTGATGCTGACTGGCCGCAATGTCGATGCGGCAGAAGCGGCCCGCATCGGTCTGGTCTTGGACGTGGTGGACGAGGGCGATGTGGTGGCAGCAGCCACCGCATTGGCGGACCGAATCGCCCGCAACGGCCCTTCCGCGTTGCGTTGGGTTAAGCAAGTGGTGCATGAGACGGAGGGCCGAGACGCCACTTCGGCCATGGCTGCGGAGCGGGCGCAGTTCGCGCTGTGTTTCTCCACCAGCGATCAAAAAGAGGGCATGGCGGCGTTTTTGGAAAAACGCCGCGCGACATTCACGGGAGAGTAGGGGGCAGTGTGTTCGAACTGAGTGAAGAGCATCGGCAGATACGGGACTTGGCGCGGGATTTTGCCCGCGGTGAGGTGCTGCCGGGTGCCGGTGACCGAGACAAGTCCCATGCCTTTCCAGCGGCATTGATCGACCAGCTGGGAGAAATGGGGTTCATGGGCATGTTTGTCGACCCCGAGTACGGCGGTGCGGGAATGGACATCCTCTCCTATGTGCTCGCGTTGGAAGAGATCTGCTACGCGGATGCCGGCGTGGGCGTGATCATGAGTGTGAACAACTCGTTGGTCTGCTGGCCCCTGATGACCTTCGGAACCCACGACCAGAAGATGAAATACCTCGCACCATTGGCAAGCGGCGAGAAGCTGGGTTGCTACGCACTCACCGAGCCCGGAGCCGGGTCGGACGCTGGGGCTCAGTCGACCACGGCACGCCGCGATGGCGATCATTATGTGCTCGATGGAACCAAGCTCTGGATCACCAATGGCCCGCAAGCCAACACCGTGGTGACCTACGCCAACATGGATGTGCCCTCCCGGCACCGCGGCGTCTGCGCGTTCATCTTGGAGAACGACTACGACGGGTTCTCGGTGGGCAAGGTGGAAGAAAAACTGGGCATCGCCTGCTCGGGCACAAGCGAGCTTGTGTACAGCAACATGCGGGTTCCAGCGGAGAACCTCCTCGGCGTCGAAAAAGAGGGCTTCAAGGTCGCCATGGCCACGCTGGATGGCGGGCGGATCGGGATCGCTGCGCAAGCGCTGGGCATCGCACAGCGCGCTCTGGATCTCGCCGTGAGCTACGCGAAAGATCGCCACGCGTTTGGAAAGCCCATCGCATCGAAGCAGGCCATCCAATGGATGATCGCCGACATGGCTTGTCGCATCGAGTCGGCGCGGCTGGTGACCCACAAGGCCGCGGTCCTCAAAGGGTCGGGGCAGCGGGCATCGCGAGAGTGTTCGATGGCCAAGTTGCTCGCCTCGGAGACCGCCAACTTCTGCGCCGATAAGGCACTGCAGATTCACGGTGGATACGGCTACAGCAAAGAATACGAGGTGGAGCGTTTGTATCGCGATGCCCGAATCACTACGCTGTACGAAGGCACCTCGGAAATTCAGCGACTGGTGATTGCGCGCAGCTACTTGGACTAAACGAATGAGCCCTTCCCCCATACGAGTTCTTGTCGCCAAGCCGGGCTTGGACGGTCACGACCGCGGCGCCAAGGTCGTCGCTCGCGGTCTGCGGGATGCGGGGATGGAGGTCATCTACACGGGCTTGCACCGCAGCCCCAACCAGATTGCCGAAGCCGCGCTTCAAGAAGACGTCGCAGTGGTGGGGTTGAGCGTGCTCTCGGGCGCGCACACCACGCTGGTTCCAAAGATCATCGACGCGCTCGCGTCGCGGGGCATGGACGACGTGCTGGTTGTGGTTGGGGGCATCATTCCCGACGGGGATGTGGCCGATCTGGAGTCGGGTGGCGTCGCCAAGGTGTTTGGTCCTGGCTCACGGGTGGAAGACATCGTCCACTACATCCAGGACAAGGCGACGCCGACCGCGGGCGACTGACGGTGGCCGTTCTCGGGACGCTGCCGGCGCTCGCGTCGGGTACCAGCGCGGACTTTCCCGATGAGCAGGCGTTGCCGCATGCACTTCGCGGCCGACGGTTTTTGTTCATCATGGGGCCTTCCGGTGTCGGCAAAACGCGGGTCGCACGGGCGTTGGCGGGCCGCGGCACTCGCGAATGGAGCGGCCAGCAACTCCGAGAAGCCGTCGCCGCCTTTCATCGCGGTGCACCGTGGCCCGACACCTTGTCCACGGCACCGCGTGTGATTTTGAACTGCCCCCATCGGCTGGAGTCGGATCCGTCGATGCAGGCGGGAATCCTGCACATGTTCCGACTGCGGGAGGCAGCCGACGGGTGGACAGCCATTGTTCAATCGCAGCAAGGAACACCGATGACGGACCTGATGGCCGCCGTCGCACCGGAGCATCGGGCCACCATTGCGCTGCGCTTTCCGTTCGGAGAGAGCCGATTGGCATTCGCCCAGTCATTGTGCGCCGAACACGGGCTGCCCCCGGAGCGAGCCGAGGCGACCGCAAGCATTGAGCCGTGGTCATACACCGCGGTCCGCAGAGCGCTTGGGCTTGCGATCGATGCGGAAGCATCGCGCGCCCCTGAGCCTGAATGACGCGATCTGTGTTTCCCATGCGTCTGAAGGCTACACTGTGACCGTGAGCACGCTTCCGCCCGTCCCCCATCCGGTCAACCTGAACCTCGAGAGCACGCTGGGTTGCAACCTCGAGTGTGTGATGTGTGGATCGCATCTGAGTGGGGTGACGAAGCTGCGGCGGTCCATGGACGCCGACTTGCTGGCCCAAATTGAAGCGGAAGTGGCACCGGGCGTGACCGAGGTGTCCCTGACCGTCGCGGGGGAACCGTTTCTGACTCCACGGCTCCCGCAGTTTGTGGCCATGGTGGAACGGTCCGGTGCTCAGTTGAGCCTCAACAGCAACGGGACACTCTTGAAAGACACGCGGCTGCTGCGGCGGGTCATGCGCAGGTCAGCCGTGATTCGGTTCAGTGTGGATGGCGCAAGCAAAGGCACCTACGAATCCATTCGAGTGGGGGCAGACTTCGATGAGGTCGTGCGAAACATTCGGATGGTCGTGGGGGTGCGAAAGCAATTGCGCCGCAGCGACCGACCGCGCTTGGTGATGTGTGCCGTCCTGATGCACCGCAACGTGCACGAGCTCGATGACCTGGTTCGCATGGCGCACGGCCTGGGTCTGGATCGTTTGGATGTGGCCCACGTCACCGTCCTCGTGCCGGAACTGGAGTCGGAGAGCCTCCACAACCGTGCGGATTTGGCCGACTCGGCGCTGCGATCGGCGCAACGCGTGGCCAATCAACTGGGATTCCGAGTGAACCTTCCACCGCTCATGAGCGGCCGTCGCCTGGAGCCATCGGGAATGGCGCACATTCGGCTCGCCATGCGCGAGCTGGGCGACATCTCCCACCAACGGCTTGACCGGTTGCGTCGGTCGGTGTCGCGGAAGGTGGCCATGGCGCGGTGGGCCCGGAAAGCGGGCGGTGCCGTGCCGTGTCACTTTCTCCAAAACGGGGTGTTCGTGACGATCGGCGGCGATGTGGCGCCGTGCCCCATGCCGGGTCGGCCACTCGCAGGAAACCTGCATCAGACCTCGTTCCGCGACCTCTGGAACGGACCGGTTTTAACGGCGATGCGACAAGGGTTCATAGACGGAACGCCCTTCGAGTGCTGCGCGCATTGTTCCCAAAACCCGCAAGGCTACGAACCCTCGGATGAGGCCACGGCGGTTCCACCCGACTATGACCTTCCGGGGCTCGAGCATCGGGTGACAGCTCAGTCGAGGTAGCCGAGGGAACGCAGGGCATCGATGGTCTGAACCTCGGGCGCGTCGCGTTGAACGGCGTTGGCGTCTTGGGCCAACAGCGGTCCAACCGTCAGCGTGGCCTTGCGAGAGCAGATGCTCGACCGCCCCACCGGTCGCAGATTTGAGCCGCCCAGCGAACAGGTGGCGGTGGCGCGATCGGCGGCCGAGAGCCCCTCGATGAAGAGGATGCCGCTTGGCGACGTACCCGGGGTGAGCAGCAGCGATGTGCGGTCCTCGTTCACCGCGACCGTCGCGACGTCTTCCGCGCGAACGGGGGGCACTTCTCCCCACTCGCGGTTTGCCCGTCGCGTCCGGTTTACCTCTGGGTCCAGAATGAACGCGCGGCCGATGGGCGTCTGGAAGTCGATGGTCGTGGGGTGGGGCAGGCCCGAAAACTGAAGCCGCCAGCCGCTCAGCACCGGCCACCCGGTCGCCTGGGAGAGCATGCCTTGCATGCTGGACGTGTCTTGCTGGTCGGCCAGGTTCGCCGACTCGGTTGGGTCGCGTGCGAGATCGTAGAGTTCTTCTGCGCCCGACGCGGTGTGGAGGATGTACTTTTGATCGCTGTGGATCACGCCCCATTGTTCGCGGTTGAACATCATGTGGCCGATGGGCAACGGTCTGTCTTCGAGGAGCCGACTCAACGCGGATGCACCGTCGGTGCGCGATGCGGAAACGAACGGGCTCAGCGAGACGCCATCGAAGGTCGCAATGGTCGTGTCGAGGCCAGCGAGATCCGCAATCGTTGGGGCAATGTCCACCAGCGATACCGGGGCGTTGATGCGGTGCGGACCGCCGCCCCAGCCCCGAGGTGGACGGATCCATAAGATCGCGGCCACAAGCTCGTTGTACAGGCTGTGGTTGTGCTCAAAGCCACCGTGCTCCCAAAACTCTTCGCCGTGATCGGTGTGGAAGATGATCAGGGTGTCCCCGGTCAGCCGGTCGATGCCGTTGACCAAGCGCACCAACTCGCGGTCCATGAAGGCGATTTCCCCGTCGTAGCGGGCCTTGATCCACTCGCGTTGGGTCGCCGAGAGTCGGTCGCTCGCCATGCGTTTGTTGATGTCCCATCGGTTGTAGCGATCCCGGAGGCCTTCGTTGTCGTACGGATCCGTGTAGCGATCGAGGTAGGGTTCGGGCGCTTCGTAAAAGATGTGGGGATCCATCATGTGCAGGAAGACGAAAGCGTCCTCGCTTTCATGGCGCTTGAGCCACGCCAACGTGCGATCCACCTGCTTGTCCCCATCAGACATGTTGTCGTACGACCAAGTGTCAAAGCCGTCGGCGAATCCGAGTCTCGGCGCCAGCTGGACGTTCGCGACAAAGCCCGCGGTGCTCCACCCGTTGGCGGTGAACACCTCACCCAGGGTGGGCGCATTCACCGCTGCCAATGGCCACCGGCCGGTGGTGGCGCTCCGAAAACTGGGCCGGGTCCGGGGCGCAGGGGTCCACGCTTCCTCAAAGACCACCGATTGCGCCGCGATCTGGTCCATGCCGGGGGTGACGGGTCTGGCATAGCCGTGCACGCCGACGTGGTCTTTTCGAAGCGTGTCGAGGCCGATCACCACCACCCGGCTGGGGCCGCCCGTCGAGGGTTCGCCGACGATCACGGGCGAAGAAAATGCGGCGAACGCGTGGTGGTTGTCGGTTTCCACTCGGGTACGAAGCTCGAGGGTCGCATTCGCCGAAGCATGCGCCGACAAGTCGATGCGATGGTCGCTCCAATCATCGGATGACGTTGCCCGCTCGCTGAACACCGCGGTGCCGTCCACGAGCACTTCAAACCGCACCGCGACGGGCGCCGTGTCGTGTTCCACGGCGTCAACGCCAATGCCAAACACGAGCTGTGCATCGCTCGGCAGGTTCAACTCAAATCGGGCGGAAGCGGGTGCGGGAAGCAGGATGCTCCGTCGCGTCTCCAGCCCTTTTTCGATGCTCATCGAGGCAAACTCGTGCGCGGGGAGGCCCGCCAATCCGTAGTCGCGACGGGCGAGCGTGGCGTTGGTGGCCGAGTCAAGGAGAACGGCATCGCCGGGCTGAAGGGCCGTCGCACCGCGCACCATGATCTTCCCCGCACGGACCTCCCAATGCGGTGTGGCGTCGGGGAGGGAGTCGTCGGCCCCGCCGTTCACCAGGCCTGTCTTGTAGGTCACGGGGCCGCCACTGATGCGAAGCTCAAGGCCCGGCGGCTGTTGCGCGTAGCTGCGCTGATCGAGCGCGTAAGGGAGGGCATGGGACCACAGCGGTGCGTCGGCGATGGCGCTCTTGGACCAATCATTGAGGGGCCACGGTTTAGCGCTGTGCGCGTCGGTTGACTGGCCCGCACTCAGGTCCAAATCGGCGCGGTGCAGCAACCGGGCCAAGTGCTGCACGGGAGCGCCGCCCGCCGTCAGCCGAACCTCGGGCTGGTCGAGGGATGGGCTGGATGCCTCCAGACCGGGCGCGGCGGATTCGGCGCACCCCGCGATCAGGGCCCCGATCAGTCCAATTCGCCGCACGGCCCCTCGCAGTATTGCTCCACCACTCCGGTGGAGAAAAAGGTGTGCATCTGCAGCATTCCCGCCGCGTCGCGTCGCGGCCGCTCGTGCGGATCGGTGTCGGGGTCTGGAGGAATGTTCTCGGGCGGCTCGTACAAGCCGTAGTCGAACTCGACCAGTGCCGACCCAACATGGCCACTGGGGACCGTCTCGATGCCGTAGACGTCGCGTGCTGTGGGCGCGATCATGGGCGCATCGTAGCTTCGCGCCATCACGTGGGCACCGAGGGTGGTGACCTGGGCATCGCCAATTGCCACCTGCAGCAGCACCGACTTTGGACCCACGCCTTCAAGTGGATCCCGCGTGATCGCATTGAGGTACCCCGCCGACTCACCGGCATCCCACAGGGTCTGGTTCAGGGCCAGAATGAACTGAACATCCAGTGCATCGGGGTACATGGTCTTGAAGATGAGAAAGAAGGGGTCGAAGTCCGCGGAGCGGTTCAGCAACAAGTGGTAGGGGCTGCCACCAACCCCCAGCGTTGCGCGCTCGATTCGGGGCGAGAGGGCGATGTATCCACCGCCCATGATCGCCCCTTGGGAGTTTCCGTAGTAGTGCGTCCGATCGGGGTCGATCAGGGACACCATGGTGCCCTCCGAGTCCGGAGCCATCAGGTGTTCATCGTTCGTCATGGGTCCCGTCATCATCTCCATGGCGGCCAAGAACTCGACAAACCCCTGCTGAGATCGCTCGGGGATCATGGCGAACTTGTGGATCTCCTGCACCAGCATCAAGGAGATGGGCCCGCTGTCCTCGCCCTTCATTCCGGTCCAGTCGACGGCGAACAGGATGTACCCATGGTCATTGGCGAACTCGCTCAAGTAGCCGTTTGTGACTTCGCCTTGGCCGCCCAGCAGGCCGTGGCCGTACTGAATCAGGGGAAGCGGCCGGGGATCATCGAACGCGGTTGTCGGCACAATGATGGTGAAGGGAACCTCGGTGGTCCCCTCTGCGTAGGGCATCCCGTCGGCATCGCGGTTGAGCAGGGCTCCGGGCCCGTCGATGTCGGTGTACAGCGGCACGGTCATGGTGCCGCGGATTCGGCGCCCGGTGTTCTCGTTCGGTTGTTCCTGGACTTCGCTGATGGTGTACGCCGGTCCGGCATCGCCCAAGCGCTCGAAGAGGTCGTCCCTCATGTGGGTCGCTTTGCCCGTGATGCCCTCTCGGCTTCCGATGACAAAATCCCAGGCAAGCTGAAGCTCGTCTTGAGGAAACCCAGCGTCGCGCAGGGCGGGAAAGAGCAGGTCGTCGTACAGCGCCCGTCGTTCCTCGATGCGAGGGTCGGTGGACGCGGTGCCATCGCGGAGGGCAGCGAACCCTTCGCTGGCCTCAATTGTTGCGCCGGTCGAATCCACCACCCCCCGAATGCCAACGGCGTAGCGGGCTCCGTAATCCATGGGAACGACCGGATGCAGAATGAGCATCCGTTCGTGGTCCCACTCTGCTGTCACGTCGAGCTCGGCGAAGTGGGGCACTCGCTCGCCGGTCTCCAGGTTGATGATCACGGTCTTGGCATCATCGGCTCGGTATGCATCGAGGTCCGTGTGGCTGATGAGCCCGTCGGCGGTGGCGTTCACCATGTGCGTGATCACGGGGGTCACCGGTGAAAAACCGTCTTTTTCGTTGATGAACTCTGGACTGGGCTGAACCCCATCAATGTTGGCGGGGAAGGTGGTCTCACCCAGTGCGATTCGCCAGCCGGTCGGCGATGCGGCTTCCTCGCGCATGAAGTACGTCGATGGGTACGGCAGAGCACAGCGGCTGGGGGCGATCGGGTCGCAGTCTCGATCGACGGTGCCGGCGCCGGTGTCGGTGGATGCGGGGTCGGATGATTTGGTCCCGCATCCCAACAAGAGAAGCAGTAGTGCACGCATCATGTGTCCTCCATGGTCGAAGGAACGTAGCGTGGCGCCGTGTCCGAGGCGATTGCCGCTTATGGCAACACCACACACGGGGTTCCGGGTGCACCGCGCTCGACCACAATCTTGCGCTCCCCCAGCGTCTGAATTCGGACCGGCGCAGTCAGGCTGGGATCGATCCCTTCGGTGATAACGATGGTCGTGGATAAGCCGGTTTCTGTGGCGCGAATCAATCGGATGCCGTCTCGAGCCAGGGGTGGGGGATCGACCACAATCACCAGGGGCACGGCGCCACTGGCTGCCAACTGGTGCGCCGCCCATCCCGATTTTGTGGCGCCGCATCGAACGAGCATCAGGTGGCGAAGATCCACCCCGGGCAACCCCGGTGGGTGAATCCATCCAAGGGGATCGACGATCGCCACCGTTTGTTGCCGCTGGGTGTGCGCGCGCACCGCGGGCAGCACAACGCCCATTCGGCCGGTTCCGACCGCTCCGTGTATTGAGACCACACCGGGCGTTGGCCACCCTCCGATCACCGCATCCAGCGGCGCCCAACCGGTTGGGGTCGATGCCGTCCGCGTTCGCATCGGTGCAACGGCCGCCAGATGCGCCCGAAGTTCATCAAGAATTGAGAGGCTGCTCTCCATATACTGAACATATATTCAGTTCTTTTTGAGATCAAGTCATGCGCAACCGATTTGGTTGTGCGCGTGCCGTGCGCCTTCGTCCTCAGCTCTGGGATCCATGCGCACACCTCTGGCACTCAATCCGCCTCGTCCGCGGGCTTCGAGCGCATCGGGCCATTGACGGGTCGCCTCTTGTGGTTCAATGTGGGCATAGTTGCTTGCGGAGAGACGGGCCTGTGCCACACATGAATGTTCGCGATTTGGGCCGTCTGCAGGAGATCGCGGCTGTACTGGTGCGGCACGGGTTCGGTCATTTGGTCGCCGGCACCATTGTCGACCCGGGCGCGTCGAAGCCCAATCACTCTCGTTTGAGCACCGCGGCCCGACTCCGTCAGGTCTTGATCGAGCTGGGACCCACATTCGTCAAGCTGGGTCAGGTGTTGTCGGTTCGCCCCGACATCCTGCCGAGCTCATTCATCAAAGAGTTCGAGTCCCTCCAAGACAGGGTCGACCCGATCCCGTTTGACCTGGTGAAGACAGCCATCGAGAGAGAGTGGGGCATGGCAATCGAAGACCGGCTGTTGTCCATCGATGAGCAGCCGCTCGCGAGCGCCAGCATTGCGCAGGTCCACAAAGCCGTCACCGTCGATGGCGATACGGTGGCCATCAAGGTGCAACGTCCCGAGATTGAACGCCGCATCCGTTCGGACCTGCACATTCTCTACACCCTGGCCGCGCTGGTTTCGGGTCGGCTCGAGCTTCCCGGTTTGTACACCCCTGTTGGGGTGGTCCAAGAGTTTGAAGCCGCGATCAACCTCGAATTGGATTTTCTCCAAGAAGCCCGGGCCGCCACGCGGTTTCGCGCGCTGTTTCGCGACCATCCCGATGTGATGGCACCGCTGGTGTATGAAGAACTCACAACGGGCCGGGTCTTGGTGTTGGAGTTGTTGCAGGGGCGGCCGCTGTCGTCGCTCGACCCGGCGGACCGCGAAGCGGTCCAGCCCATGATGGATAAGCTGATCGATGCGTCGTACCTGCAGGTGTTCGAGTACGGGTTCTTTCACGGCGATCCCCATCCGGGCAACCTGATGCTGCTCGACGACGGGCGGCTTGCCTACTTGGACTTTGGCGTGACCGGGACGCTCACCGGTGAGATGCAGGACACCTTGATGAACCTGTTCATGGCCTTGGTCTACCGCGACGCGGAGAGCGTCGCGTTGACGCTGTATCGCTCGGGCGCGGCCGGCGAGCGGGTGGATTTGAAGGGGTTTTCTCGGGAAGTGGAGCGGCTGATCACCAAGTACCATGGCGCCAGCTTTGAAGAACTGTCCGATCGCGGCACGTTGATGGATTTCGTGCAGGTCGCCAGCCGGTACCGCATTCGATTGGTCACCGAGTTTGCCGTGTTGGCGCGGGCGATGTCGCTGCTCGACGGTGTCTCGCGGCGCTTCATGCCGGACATGGACATCGTCGCAAAGGTCACACCCTACGCCCAGCGTTTGGTGGGCCAGCGCCTCGGGCCCGACCGCTTGGGGCGGGACGCCCTGCGACTCATGCAGCAAGTCCAGACCGCGGTTCGGGACGTCCCGCTGCAGCTCAACCAAATGATGATGGACCTGCAGACGGGCAACATCGACATCGGCATGGTGGACCGCGAGTCCGACCGCCTTCGCGATGAAATTCGCTGGGTCGGCCTGCGGCTTTCCATGGCCATGATTGCTGCGGCATTGGGCGTGGCGGGCGCGTTGCTGCTTCAACCGTTCTCGGCCATCGCCGTTGGCGAGTTTCCCGTGATGCTCGCGACCGGACTGATTTTTCTGAGCACATCGATTTTGCTCGGCGTCAGTTTGGTGATGCACACCCTCTTCGCCGCGCGAATTCATCCCCGGGAGTGGGTCCGACGATGGTTCGCAGTCGTGAGATTTTTCTTGCCCGGAAAAAAGTAGCTTGATCGATGCCGTCGCGCGCGTGAGGGTTGTTGTGCCCACTTCGACCGTGTGGTAGCGTGCCGAGCGGTTGAGAACCGGAAGTGCCCCCAAGAAAGCAGGTGACCCAGTGGCCGAAGACAATGGCATGAAGACGCTGAAACGCGGCGATGTGATCAACGGACGATACGAGATTGTTCGCGCTTTGGGCGATGGCATGCTCGGCGCAACCTTTTTGGCAAAACACATGGCCAGCGAAAAGCAAGTGGCCATGAAATTTCTCCACGCTCGGCTGGTTCGAAACCCCAAAGATCGCGAGCGGCTGGAGATGGCATTTCGGGCTGCCAAAGCGCTGAAGCACAGCGGAATCATTCGCTACGGCGAGCTCGGCAACTACGAGTCGACGGTGTTCTTCACGCAGGAGTACTACAAGGCCCAGTCCTTGCGCGAGTTGATGGACGAGTACCTCGCGGCTGGAAAGAGCTTCAGCCTGACCGAAGCGTGCCAGCTGACGATCAAGATCTTGGAAGCCGTCCAGTTTCTTCACGACTCCGAGCAAGTGCACGGAAACCTGAAACCGGAAAACATTTTGGTCCACAGCAAGGCCGCGGGACCCGCCGGTCAGGTGGTGAGGACCATCAAGATCACGGACGTGGGCTTGGGCTCAATCGTCAACCCGAGCATCTTTGCCGAGGGCTACATCAGCCGGGAAGAAGCACGGTATCTGGCACCAGAACTGGCGGGATTCGCCACCGATGGCACATCGGGCTCCGACCTGTACTCGGTGGGCGTGATCATGTACGAGCTGCTGGTGGGCCAGCCTCCGCGCGGGACCTACCTCGCGCCGACCCAGCTGCGCGACGACCTTCCCGAACACATCGACGACGTGGTCGAGGTGGCCATGGCGGCCGATCCGCAGGATCGCTACCCGACGCCCCAGGACATGCTCAACGACCTGCAGCAGTCGTTCCAAGGCATGATTGTGTCTGGAAAGCCTCGGACCAGCCTCAAAAACATCATGCTGGGCTTGGGCGCAGCGCTGGCCTTGGTGACGCTGGCGGGCATGTACGCGTCCTCGATCACGCCCGAAGAGCAGAAGAAATCCGCCACGGAGCTGGCCATCGAAGCCGACGAGAGGGCCCGCGCGGCTGTTGCGGCACGCACCTCCATGCCCAGCGAAGAAGAGCTCACCGCGATGGTCAGCGACCGAAAAGACATGCTCTTTGTGCCGGCCGGTCCGTACCTGAAGGGCCGGTTGCGGCAAGAGCCCATGTCCAAGCGCGTCATGAAGCCCGAACGGAAAAACGGCGAACCGGTTGTGGACGGCGACGGCAATCCCGTCATGAAACCCGCTGGCAAGAAAAAGGTGGCGTCCCCAACGGAGCCCGTCCACAAGGTGGTGAACGTACCCGGCTTTTTCATCGACCGTTTCGAGTTTCCCAACCGCGTCAAGAATGCGGACGGCTCGCCGGTAATGCCGGTCGGCAAAGCGACCTGGGAGGAAGCGGCGAAGGCCTGCGAGTCGGTGGGCAAGCGCTTGTGCACCGAAGAAGAATGGGAGAAGGCCTGCAAGGGTCCCGAGAACACCATCTACAGCTACGCCGACGTCTACGATGAGGAAATGTGCGGCAAGGGTGTCGAGGAAGTTCACCACCTCGGGGAGCACCAGGCGTGCATCTCGGGCTACGGCGTCGCGGACATGAGCGGAAACCTCCGCGAGTGGACGTCGAGCCAGCCGGGTGCCAAAGAAGATCGGCGGGTGGTCAAAGGCGGACTCCGGTCCAACAACCTCCGCGGCTCCCGATGCGCCTATTCCATTGATGAACGGCAAAACTTCAGCGATTCCACTCTGGGGTTTCGCTGCTGCGTCACCGCCCCTGCTCCCGCCGAAGCGGCCCCTGCCTCACCCGAGGCCGGTACCGACGGTTAGCGGTCGAGGCGCTCCCGCCAGATCGTGCTGGCCGCATCCAGATGCTGCCGCACCAACTGGTAGACCGTGGGATCGGTCGTCAATGCGGTGTGGCCAACGCGGCGGACTTCGTGGTTGACCATGCTGGTTTCGCCTTGCCGTGGACGGAGCACGGAGCACCACCAGGGGCACACAACGTCGTGGCGTGAGTAGATGCTGGCCAGGGGGATTCCAGGTGGAAACCGGTCTTTTCGGAGGAATCGCACCAGTGGAGATCCGGGCAGCATCTGAAACGGGCTTCGGCTGATCAGGCCGCCGGCCATCAGCCCAACCCCAATGGCGGCCGTTGGCGTGCCGTGGTGGGGGCTCCCCAGTGTGGTCAGGCTCTTTGTCCGCTTGGCGCCACCAAGGTGTTGCACGTAATAGCGGGCGATGATCCCACCCTTGGAATGACCGACGATGTGGAACCGCTCCAAGCCAGTGCGGGCACAGATTCCTTCCAGTTTGTCCGCGATGGTGTGGGCGAGCTCGGGAATGGAACGGGTATTGAAGCGCCAAAACAGTCCGCCGAGGTCGAAGCTGAAGACGCCGTAGCCGTGGTCTCGCAGACGGTCTTCCATCACCTCCCAGACGTTGCGGGTCTGAAAGAAGCCGTGGAGCAACAGCACCGTCTCGTCGAACTGCGCAAAGTCATCCCGACGAGCAATGCGATTTCCGCGGAGGTACACCTTGCGAATGCTTCCCAATTGTCCGCGAATGATGCGCGGCAACGTCAGGGGAGCGGTCAAACGGTGGTCCATGGGCTGTTTGTATCCGGCTTGGGTGGTCCGTGATAGGGTCCCGCATCACGGAGTGTGGAATGTCGTCGGATGCGTATCGAGATGCGGGTGTGGACATCGAGGCTGGATATGCGGTTGTGGATGGAATCAAGGGTCATGTGAACCGAACCAAGCGCCCCGAGGTGTTGGGCGGTTTGGGTGGCTTTGGTGGCCTCTTCGCGTTGTCCAACCGGTACCGCGACCCCGTCTTGGTGAGCGGAACCGACGGGGTGGGGACCAAGCTGTTGGTGGCCCAGCGCATTGGTCGGCATGAGACCATCGGGATCGACTTGGTTGCCATGTGCGCGAATGACATTGCCATGTCGGGCGCCGAGCCGTTGTTTTTTCTGGATTACTTCGCGACCGGTGCACTCAGTCCAGAGGTGACCGTCGAGGTGGTTTCGGGCATCGCAGAAGGGTGCGTCCAAGCGGGCGCCGCGCTGATCGGTGGCGAGACCGCGGAGATGCCCGGGATGTATGCACCGGGCCACTACGACCTTGCCGGCTTCTGCGTCGGGGTGGTGGAGCGAGACCGCCTTCTCGATGGCTCCACGGTGGCGGTTGGAGATGCGCTCATCGGCGTGCCGTCCAGCGGCCTGCACTCGAATGGGTTCTCGCTGGTCCGGCGAGTTGTGGACACGCTCGACTGGACGCAGGAATTTGGGTTGGGGGCACCACTGGCGGATGTGCTGCTCGCGCCCACACGAATTTACGTCCGCGAGTGCCAGACGCTGATCCGGGAACATCAAGCCAAGAGCCTCATGCACATCACGGGTGGCGGCTTCCACGAAAACATTCCCCGGGGAATCCCGGACGGGATGGGCGTTGAGTTGATTCGGTCGTCCTGGCCCAAGTTGCCCATTTTTGAATTTCTGGCCGAGCGGGGAGGGTTGTCGCCGGCGGACATGGAGCACACGTTCAACAACGGTCTTGGGATGGTGGCCGTGGTTCCCGCAGAAGGGGCGGCGGCGGCGGCCGAAGCCGTTGGTGGGCACATCGTGGGTCGGGTGACCGGCCGCGAAGGCGTGAGCATTCAATGACCAATCGAGTGGCGGTGCTCATTTCGGGATCGGGCACAAACCTGCAAGCGCTGATCGACCATTCGCAGCAGCCCGACTGTCCGGCCACCATCGAGTTGGTGGTGTCGAACCGGGCAGAGGTGCGGGGGCTGGAGCGGGCGAGGCTTGCGGGCATCGACGCGGTATGGATGGACCACCGCGGCAAAGCGCGGGAAGTCTATGACCGCGAACTGGTGGAGCGCTTGACCCGGTGCGGCGTGGATTGGGTGTTCTTGGCCGGCTTCATGCGTCTGTTGTCACCGGTCTTTTTGGACGCATTTCCGGGTCGCGTCATCAACATTCATCCGGCGTTGCTGCCGAGCTTCCCGGGATTGAATGCGCAGCAGCAAGCCTTTGATGCCGGCGTTCAAGTGTCGGGAGCGACGGTGCACTTTGTTGACTCGGGCATGGACACCGGCGCCATCATTGCCCAAGGCACCGTTCATCGAAAACCGGCCGACACCATCGATGCCTTTTCAACGCGCATACTGCAAATGGAGCACCGCTTGTTCCCAATGGTCATGCGATGGGCCACCGAAGGACGGTTGTCGCTTCGGGACGGCGCGGCAGTGGTCGAGCTGGCGGAGGGCGAGTCGCGGGTGCTGACGGCCGACTGAGTCAAACCTGCGTCTGCGTGCGCACTCGGTCAACGGAAATGACGCCGACAATTCGTTCGACGTGGGCCATGAACTTGTTGAGTTGCTTCACGTCGTCGATGGTGACTTCCAGCGTGATCTCCGCTTTGTTGTCTTCGATTTGGTGGGCTTCCATTTGCGTGACGTTGATGCCGGTGGTCTTGCAGACGGCCCCAATTTCGGCCAGCATGCCCATCTGGTCAGAGCAGACAATTCGCACTTCGCCGGAGTGGCGCCCTGCCGTGTCCGAGTGCCACTGCACGGGCACACGACGCTCGGCATCCAGCGCCAACATCTGGGAGCAGGTGCTCAAGTGGACGGTGATGCCCCGACCCCGGGTGACGTAGCCGGTCACCGATTCGCCGGGCACCGGTCTGCAACACTGCGCATAGGTGACCATGACGTCTTCCACGCCATTGATGGTGACCGGGCTCTCGCTCCGGCGGCGAATGCGTTGAAACAGCTGGGTGAATCCGCCGGTGGATTCGCCATCGGACGGGTCGTTGAACGCTTCAGGCGGGAGCAGCTTCTGCACCACGCGGTTGACGGTGAGGCGTCCTTGAGCGATTGCCAAGTACAGGTCCTCTTCCTTCCGAAAACCCGCCTCCTTGGCCTGCTCAAGAATGGCGCCGTTTTTCAGCAGTTTCTTGAAGTTCCCCTTGTATTTCTGGACCTCACTCTCCAAGAGGTTTTGGCCGATTTCACGCCCCTTCATGCGCTCGTCTTCGCGAAACTCTCGTCGAATCTTGGAGAGCGCCCGGCCCGTTCGGGCGATGTTCAACCAGTCTCGGCTGGGGCGTTGGTCATCCCGCGTCAGAACCTCCACCGTGTCGCCGCTCTTCAGCTCGTAGCGAAGCGGAACCATGCGGCCGTTGACTTTCACGCCGGTGCAGCGGTTGCCCACTTCGGTGTGGATGGCGTACGCGAAGTCGAGTGCGGTGGCGCCCAAGGGGAAAAACTTCACATCGCCGCGCGGGGTGAACGCAAATGCTTCCGTTGCGAAGAGGTCGACCTTGACGGTCTCGAGGAATTCCTGCGGGTCCTCCACCTCTTGGGCAGCCTCAAACAACTCGCGGAGCTTGGTGACCTTCTGCACGTCCTCGCGGGACAATGCCAAGTGGCCTTCCTTGTACCGCCAGTGGGCCGCGATCCCATTCTCGGCCACCGCGTGCATCTGGTGGGTGCGGATCTGCACCTCGATCTGCCGGTTTCCCGGTCCAATCACCACGGTATGAAGCGACTGGTACCCGTTTGATTTGGGGTGGCTGATGTAATCCTTGAGCTTCGCAGGGAAGTGTCGGTACTGGGCGTGGATGAGGCCCAAGACCGTGTAGCAGTCGCCCATCGTGTCGACGAACACGCGAAACGCGAGCAGGTCGTGCACTTGCTCGAACTCGAGGTTCTGGGCCATCATCTTGCGGTACACGCTGAACAGGTGCTTTGAGCGTCCCGTGATGGTGCATTTCACACCGTTTCGGGCCATCTCTTGCTCGAGGAGGGCAGCCGTGTCGACGATGTACTGCTGTCGTTCTTCGGCACCCTCCGTGAGCTTCCGGGTCATCTCCTCGTGGACGTCCTCATGGAGGTACTGGAAGCAGAGGTCTTCGAGTTCCTGCTTCACGTTTGACAGACCCAGGCGGTTGGCGATGGGTGCAAAGATGTCCAAGGTCTCTTGGCTGATTGCGGTGCGGCGATCGGCGCGCATGTGCTTCATGGTGCGCATGTTGTGCAAGCGGTCCGCCAGCTTGACCAGGATCACCCGAACGTCTTTGGCCATGGCCAAGACCATCTTTCGGAAGTTCTCGGCTTGGGCTTCCTCTTTGGAGCGAAACTCCAGCTTTCCGATTTTGGTGACGCCCTCGACCAACTCCGCGACTTCGCCACCAAACATGCCGTCGATGTCGGTCTGAGTGACCAAGCAGTCTTCCATGGTGTCGTGCAACAAGCCGGTGGCGATGGTGTC
>JAYZVA010000198.1:0-18783 GCA_036156175.1 Myxococcota bacterium | reverse complement strand
GTCGGAACCATGACTGGGCTAGATTTCAACCATGAATGAGGTCAACCCCGACCCGTCTCGGTACCACCCACCCGACGAAGGCCGTCCGTGCGATGGGTGCGGTGGCGTGATGTTCTACACCGGCTTGCCCAACTTTTCTGGGCCCGTGCAGTCCCGATTTTTCCGATGCCGCACGTGCGGCGTACGCCGGGTGGACGTGGATGAAGAGCCCGTCGAGGGATGGGGGTAGCCGCGCGTCGCGGTCGCGCCGAGCCGCAACCGACGCAACCCGCGGGTGCTGTTCTGCTATCATTCCCGCGTGAGCGATTCGCTCGGGGAGACCTCCATGAAGACGTTCCTTTTGGCACTCGCCGTCGCCCTCAACGCATGCAGCGGCAACAAAGAGCCGAATGCGCCGACCGAACCCGGCGATGCGCCAACCGAGACCGGCGATGCGCCAACCGAGACCGGCGATGCGCCAACGGACAGCGGGGAACCCGCGCCGGAAACGGGACAGCCCGACACGGGAACGCCCGCCGCGGATACCGGCGGCGACGGGGACACGGGCACGGAGCCCGTGGACACCGACGGCGATGGAATCCCCGACACGATCGAGGGCGATGACGATCCGGACGGCGACGGAATTCCGAATCGGCTGGACGATGACTCGGACGGCGACACCATTCCCGACGCCATCGAGGGCGACGTCGACACCGACGGCGACGGCACGGCCGACTATCTGGACACCGATTCCGATGAAGACGGCGTACCCGATGCCACCGAGGGGACCGACGACACCAACGGCGATGGAGTGGCCGATTACGTCGATGCCGACGACGACGGCGATGGGTTCTCCGAGGCCGATGGCGACTGCAACGACGATGACGACACCATCTTCCCCGGCGCCCCTGAAACCATCGACGGCGTCGACGAAAGCTGCGACGGACGCATCGACGACGGCACCACCGCGTTCGACGACGACGGCGATGGCGTCTCCGAAGACGACGGCGACTGCAACGACGGCGACGACACCATCTTCCCCGGAGCACCCGAGACCATCGACGGCGTCGACGAAAGCTGCGATGGACGCATCGACGACGGCACCACCGCATTCGATGACGACGGCGATGGTGTCTCCGAAGACGATGGCGACTGCTTTGACGGAAACGCACTGGCCTTTCCCGGTGCCACCGGGTTTCATGCCGTCGATCGCGGCGATGGCAGTTTCGACTACAACTGCGACGGCGAGTCCACACCATCGATTGGTGCCTTCAGCTGCCTGTTCACGACGACCGGCACAGATGGAATCTTCTGCGACGTCCTGTCGACCGGTACGGACGGTCCCGCGGCGTGCGGAACGGCCGTCACCGTGTACAACTCATGCATTGGCGCCGCACCCGCTTCGGCCTGCCTGGCGACGTGTACGCCCGACCCATCATCATCCGCTTCAACATGCACCACTGGGATTCAGTCTTGTCGCTGAAACCCTGGATCCCCACCGCCATGAACGGGGATAGGTGTCTCCGATGAAGCCCACCCGTCGAGACGTTGTTGCCGGGGCCACGGCACTGGCCGTTGTCCCCGGTTGCGCAAAAAACGGAGACGGCTCGGACACGGGCTCAGGGGGCCCCACACCCGCCCCCATCCGCTCAGCCGAACCATACGATCTGTGGGTTCCCGAAGGCGACATTGACCTTGAGCGGTTTCCCTCCGGACTGCAGGTCGGCGACGCCGAATCGGACAGTGCCGTTCTCAGCCTGTTCTCCACAAGCGAGGCGGTCGAAATCCGCCTCGCGCGTGCCCAGGCCGACGACTGGGTTGAGACCGGCGAATCCATCGAACTCACCCTACGCGACAACCGGGCGCAGACCATACTCGAGGGGCTGGAGCCGGACACCGCGTACTGCGTGGTGGCCATTGACGGCGAGCGCCGATCGGCCGTATCCCGCTTTCGAACTGCGCTCGACTCGGATGGCTGGCGGGTGCTGACCATCGGGGCCACCAGCTGCTTGTACTCAAATCAACCCTGGCGCAACATGAGCCATGTGGCGGCACACCGTCCGGACATGTTCTTCTTCCTTGGCGACACCGTCTATGCCGACAATGCGCACACCTTGGACGAATACCGGCGACACTGGCGGCGGGCCCTCACCACACAGGGAATGGTCGACGTCAACCAACACACCAGCATCGTCGCCACATGGGACGACCACGAAGTGGTCAACGACTTCGAGGGGCGCAACGCCCCGCCCGAGCGGGTCGCCACGGCGCTCGAAGCCTTTCGCGAAGCCATGCCGCAGCGCACGGGCCCCGATGGCCATTCCTTGTGGCGAAAATTGTCGTGGGGGGCCACCGCCGACGTGTTCGTGTTGGACTCGCGCGGCGAACGCGATGGCGACGGCGAGTACCTCTCACGCCCTCAGATGGACTGGCTGAAAGAGGAACTGAGCGCCAGCACCGCGCGCTTCAAGATCATCATGAACTCGGTGCCCATCACCGACTACTCCGCGGTGTTTGGCGTGTTCTTGGAGCGCGACCGCTGGAGCGGCTACCCGGACCAGCGGGCGGAGATCTTGGGGCACATTGAACTCGAAGCCATCGAGGGGGTCCTCTGGGTCACGGGCGACTTTCACTGTTGTTCGGCCGCGCGCATCGGCCGCGCCGGGGAGCTGGCGGACGGACACTGGGAGGTCATGGTTGGACCCGGCGGCAGCATGCTCAACTTCGCGGCCTCCTTAATGCAGCCGTCGGAGCAGTTCCCTGTGATCTTTGCCGAATGGACGTCCAGCCTGATCACGCTCGACCCCGGTCTGGGCGTCGTGAGGGTCGATTGGGTGGGCGATGAGGGCGATGTTCTGGCGTCCATCGACATCCCGCTCTGACGATCAGGAGCGTCCTGAGCCGCTCCTGCCCTGGCCGCCCCGCCGCGGACGGCGATTCCGGTTTCGATTTCGGTTCCCACCGTTTCTCGAGCCGGTCTTTTTGGCCTGGCCGGGAAGCGGATTGCGCCGACCGTTGGGCAGCGGCATCGCGTCGGCGTGGTGCCATTGGTGGTCGCTGACGACGTCCAGTTTTGCCCCAATCAGTCGCTCGATGTCGCGCAAGTACCCGGTCTCCGTCTCATCGCAGAACGCAATCGCCACGCCCGCTTTGCCCGCCCGGCCCGTTCGCCCAATGCGGTGCACGTACGATTCAGAGATGTTGGGCAGGTCGAAGTTGACCACGTGGCTCACGCCGTCGACGTCGATGCCGCGGGAAGCAATGTCGGTGGCCACCAACACGCGAACCGACCCATCCTTGAAGCCTGCCAGCGCGCGGGTGCGAGCCCCCTGCGACTTGTTGCCGTGAATGGCCGCCGCTTCCACACCCGCCCGTTCGAGGTCGCGCGCCACGCGGTTGGCGCCATGCTTGGTGCGGGTAAACACAATCACGCTCTCCATGGCGTCATCGCCCAGCAAGTGGCGCAACAAACGGCGCTTGTCCGTACGCTGAACAAACATGACCCGCTGAATGATTGCCTCAACAGTGGTGGATTGTCGGTCCACTTCCACCTTGATCGGATCGTCCAAAAACCCACGAGCGAGCTTTACAATCGCGGTTGGCATGGTCGCTGAAAACAGGAGGTTCTGGCGCTGGGCGGGCAACAGCTTGAGCACCTTCCGGATGTCGTGAATGAAGCCCATGTCCAGCATGCGATCGGCTTCATCGAGCACGAAGAACTCGACGTCATCAAACGAGATGTGGCCCTGGCCGTGCAGGTCCAACAACCGGCCCGGCGTGGCGACAAGAACGTCCACGCCTCGGCGCAGGTCGGCCACCTGGGGCCGCTGGTTTACGCCGCCGAAGATGACGCGGTGCCGGAGCTTCAAGTACCGGCTGTACGCAGCAAAATTGTCGCCGATTTGCGCTGCAAGTTCGCGGGTCGGGGTCAACACCAGCGCCCGAATCACCGGCTTGCCCTTCGTGGGGTTGGACGCCAGCTTGTTCAGCGTGGGCAGCAAAAATGCGGCGGTCTTGCCCGTACCCGTCTGCGCGCACCCCAAGACGTCCCGGCCCTCCAGCAATGGCGGAATGGCCGCCGCCTGAATGGGAGTGGGCTCCGTATACCGCGCATCGGCAAGTGCACGCTGGATGGGCTCAATCAGGTCGAGGGAAGAAAACGTGGTCACAGTGGTCCTTGCCCAGGCGATCCGTCGCAGGAGCCTGCGCGGCTAACCGATGTCGGGCAGCGCGGCCCTAAAATGACCCACGAACACCCAATGCCCCAAAAAAAGCGCGTCCGTCGGCCACATCCCGTCTTTTTTGCTACAGCCCGTGAAACTCTGCAGAACCGCCGCCCTTGATGAGTTGAGAAGCCAACACCTCAACCCGTGGCTTCCGGAGTCGAACATGAACGCGACCTTCAAAACCATTTTGTCCACCGCACTGTTGTGGCTGGGCACCACCGCCACTGCGGCACCCGTGACCGTGGACGTCCAAGTCACCGCAGACAATGCGTATGCAATCTACACGGGCAATGAAACCGACATCTACGATTTTCACGGCACGGCCGAAAACCACAACGCCGGCGACATCGCCGCCCCCGAGACCTACAGCTTTTCGATGGATGATGGCGACATCATCTACATCGCAGCGTGGAGCGACAACATGGTCGCCCAGGGGCTTCTTGCGGAGTTCAACATCGATGGCACGATCCTGACCACAGGCAACAGCCAGTGGGAGGTGATGGCCACTGGGATTGATCTCGGCTTTGGAAGCCCTGCGCCCACCATGGCCGAGCTCACCACGCAGATCAATCTCGCCAACTCGGGCATGGTGCCCAGTGGTGGATGGGTGAACACAACGCTCGGCGGGCTCAACGATGCGCACTGGGGCACGCCCGGTTCCGTGCACGTTCCATCGATGGCATCGACGCTTCAGTGGGCGTGGTACCACAAACCCGGCGTGACGCTCGACACGTTTTCAAGCGGCTACAACCACGACGAGTACCTCGTCTTTCGACTCGAGTTTCCGATCGGCGGCTGCTGTGTGGACGACTCCTGCTACAACATGACGCCCGATGACTGCGACCTGGCCGGCGGCTTGTACAACGATCTGCTGTGCGAGGACTCTGACTGGGAGTGCCCCGTCGAGCCCGACACCGGCGCGTGCTGCATCGACGGTGCCGATGGGGCGACATGCATTGAGGTGACGGAACTTGAATGCGACGAGCAAGCCGGCGATTGGTTCGGGCTGGGCTCTGCCTGTGCCGATGTGCTCGCCGAGTGCGAGGCGGACCCCGTTCCCGAGACCGGTGCCTGCTGCGTCGATCGCCCCAGCGGACCGCAGTGTGTCGAGACCAGCAAGAACATCTGCAAGGAATCGGAAGGGATCTGGTACGGCTGGGGCTCCGTCTGCACCGACGTGATCGAGGAATGCCTCACCGTCGAAGAACCGGAGCTCGGCGCGTGCTGCGTCAAGGACGAATGCATCGAGTCCACAGAAGACGATTGCGAAGCATGGGCTGGGGACTTTCAAGGTGAAGGCAGCAGTTGCCTCGATGTCGCAGTCACGTGCGACACAACCACCATCGATGACCACGTCTCGGACAACGAAGGTGCAGGATGCTCAACTGCGGGCCGTACCGCGCACAATGGCTTGCTCCTGATGGCCGTGAGCATGTTTGGGCTCGCCCTTCGCCGACGTTCTTGCTGACCATCGGTGATTCACACCGGCCCGAGGGTTCGCCCCCTCGGGTCGGTCTTGTTTGGGCAGGCTTTGCCGCAACGGCGAAACAACGCCGGAGTCGTATTCATCCAGCACAGGCTGCCGCTGGACCGAATGGGTTCACTCGGTGTCCGCACCATCGGGGTCGAACCCGGAAGGCTCGGCCTCACAGGACACCGACCGCGTCCGAACAATGTCCCATGTGCCGTCTCCGTCCCAGTCCGTGCGTGTGACTGTCAGGGTGTCGTTGTCATCGTACTCTGCAACAAACAGCGCCAATGGCGGGTCTTGCTCCGTGGGGTGTTCGCCCGCGACACGCTCCTCCATGTACGCCACCAGTCGATCGCCGACGTGAACGGCGCTCTTCACCACATCAACCTCGCCATCGGCGTCCTCGTCAATCTCCGCGAGCTCGGTGCGCCCATCCAGCCAGCCATACTCAATCACGGACAGTCGCTCCCCGGCCTCTGTGAGTTCTTCCTTTCGAACCACCCGATTCTCGTCGTCTCGGGTCCACCGCGTCACAACCACCTGCGTCCACTCTCCCGCCGAGCCGATCGAAGCCGTGTACAAGCGGGTCTCCGACCGCTGGCCCCGGTCGTCGTATGCGTACTCGGTGCGACTGTACAGTTGGGTTTCGCCGAAGTACTCGGCCAGCAGCGTGATCTCGGCCCAACCCGATGTGTACAGCCCGTCCGCGTGGTCGTAGTGCACGACGGAGCGGTAGTAGGGCGTGCCCGCCATGGTGTAGTCGCACTCCATCTGCCAGCTTCCAGACTCAAAACCGGTGATGCAGGTGTACTCGAGATTGATGCCGCCCGTGTCCGTCTGGGTTCGCTGCGCTTGAGTCCGCCCATTGGGGGTGTTCTCTGTGGTGAACTCAGACCACGTTTGGCGCATGGCCAGCGCATCGGACTCGTATCGCCTGTAATCCGTGCGTTGCCCGTGCACGTCGTCGTACGTCCAGACCTCCGCCAAGGGGATGGCGGAGTCGTCGGTGTACTCGATCGTGTTGATCAAGGGTTTGCTTTCGGGGCTGTAGTGAATGGCCTGAGAGGCATCGATGGTGCCATCGGCGGACGTGATGACCCAAGTGGGAACCGTGCCTTCGACGCCTTCGACGTTCAGGTTGGTCATCTCGGCCTTGCCATCCGACTGCATGCGAAACGTCCGCACCCCCTCGGCCAGGGTGTGCGCAATCTCGTCCTCGACCCCATCGAACCAAAGGATGCTCATCGCCTCGTCGATGCGCCCGTCGCCGTCGTTGTCGATTCCGTCGCACCGTTCGACCGGTTCGGCATCGTCGGAACCGCTTTCCCCCGTGTCCCCGATGTCATCATCGGACGCAGCCGTGTCCAACGATGCACCAGCGGTATCCTTGGATGCCCCTCCCCCGTCGCATCCCCCAAGCATTGGCATCATTGCCACCGACCATCGAATCGTTCGCATCCGTCCTCCAGACTCGACGACCTTACCGCATTGGCCACGCTCTTGAAACGGCCTGTGCACCGAAGCCGCCGCCGGCGCTCTGGACCTGCGACCCCGCGCCGCACTGCAGCGGCAAGCCTCCGGCAGGGTCGCTAAAGGGTGCTCAAGTAGTCCATCACGAGGTCCACCCCTTCATCGTGCAGAATCGTGGTGCCCAGGTACGGCATTTCACCGGACTCAAGCCGGCTCTCCAGGTCGTCCAGCTCGTCGGTGATGCCCGTTTGGCCAAAGCGGGTTTGATACCGCAAATCAAGCTCGGCTCCTTCGGCATCCTCCCACCCGGTGGGGTTGTGGCAGTGGGCGCAGTTGACGTCCATGTAGGCCCGTGCCCGCACCTTCAATGAGTGCCCGGTGTTCGTGTAGTCCGGGGTTGCCGGAGCCAATGTCCAGTCCATTCCATCCAGCAGCCCCTCCGCCGAGAAATAGGCCAGCTGGTTGACCTCCTCGCCGCTTCGCGTGACGCTCCGGTTGAGGTTGCGGGGTGTCGGTCCGATGAAGACGGCCGACTCGTTGGATTGGTGGCACGTCACGCACTCCCCCTCGTGGGGGATCTCGTAGTCGATGGCCATCGATTGCCCCTGTGCAGTGGTCCACGAGACCGCCGTGGTCGCGCCACCCAGCAAGAGGGTCGCCGCGGTTTGCTCATCATTCCATTGGTACGTCGCCACATTCCACAGCCCGTCGGTTTTGACCAACAACCGGGTCTCGATCACCCGGCGGGGTCCGTCGGGTTCGCGAAGGTCTTCGGGGTAATAAAACGTCTTCGCCAGAATGGTCCCCTCCGGAAACGCCATGGTGGCGTTGTTGCTGGCGGCGATGCGACTCCCTTCGGGAAGCTTCAGGAGGCGCTGCTTCGACGCGTAGTCGGTGAACAGCTCGGACGACAGCTCGTACGGCACAACGCCGGCGGCCGGCTGCAGCGACGCCAGCGGCTCCTCGTAAATCCCGTACGCCGAGAGCGACGGCGCAAACGCCTCGGTTCGCGGGATGTCAAAATCGAGGTCGTACGGGTCCGGTACATTCGGCTCGTCGCAGCCGGCAACTGCCAGCGCAAGCCAGGCGATGCGCGTCAATCGCTTCATGGCATTTCTCACGGGTTCCAAGGGGGGTCTCAGAGTCAAGCGTGCAGCTTCCGTCCACTATAGCCGCAAAGAATGCGAACCGAATCCGCATCATCGATAGGTCGTGGAAATCAATTCATCAACATTCGGTATTCCCTGGTCGGCCATCCACCGAATCCAGTGGTTGAAAATGGTCCCGACCTGGGCGTTGTTGTCGAACACCTTGGGCGCATAGCTTTCTTCACCCAGCTCGGCGGTGTTGAAGTAGTTGATCTTGTAGTGCAGCCAGTTTCGCCCGTCGCTGAGGCTTCCCAAGCGAACATTGTCCGCGATGTGCGGGCGGAACAAAAAAGATGTGTTGGGGTAAATGCGGCCGTCCCAATCCACGGTCAGTTCCTGCGCCAACCGAACCTTCAGCTTGGTCTCATTGAGGTTCCGAAGCTTCGGACCTTTCCCCTCACGCCAACGCTCCCGAAGGTACAGCCCCAACTTGTGCAGCCCCTTCGCAAACCCGTCAAGGTGGTCTCGGTGCCAGATGGTGTTGTGCGCCCAGTTGATTTGGATGATCTCGAAGCCCTTGTCGACGATGTGCTGGAAATCCTCCAGCATGAAGTCAATCCGCGCGGGATGAACGACAAGGATGACGGTGTGCGGCACGCCGTACTCCTTGAGCATCGCGGCCTTGTGAATCGCGGACCGCGCGTAGGATGACTCGTCGCTGTCCACAAAGCGGCGATGGGTGTCCTGCGCTTCCGGAAGGCCGTCGAGCGCAATCTGCAGACGGACCGGAAAGCGAGACAGCCATTTTATTTTTTCCTCATCCAGCTGGATTCCGTTGGTGGTGATGAGGAACGAGAGGTTCTTTCCGTTGCACCGATCAGAGTGATGCGCCTTGTTCCAGGTGGTCTCAATGCTGTGGGTCAGCTTGTCCCACTCCATCAATGGCTCGCCCCCAAAGTAGCGCATCTGCAAATTCTGCTTTGGGGCCGAGAGCAGCAGGTCGGTGGCCTGATCCAGCACCTCGGTGGAGACCTCGCGTCCAGACTGCTTGGGAATGGTGCAGTAGGTGCAGCGGATCTCGCACTGCCAAGTCAACACGGTCAAGACGATGGCCTCTTGCGTCGATCGGTAGCGCTTGTACTGTTCCAACCAGGCCCGTCGTTCCCCAAACAGTTGGTCGCACCGTTCGATGATCGTGGACTCGCTGATGCGGGCATTGCCACCATCCAGCCATGAAAACAACACCCGAAGCGGCAGATGGTCGAGCTCGCGCTGCACTTCCAGTGAAAAACCATCGATCGCTTGCAGTTGCGCGACGACGGACTCTTCCAGTTCTTTCAGGTCGGCGAGCGAGCCTGTCTCGGCCCGTCCCAAAACGTTGGCGACGTCTTCATGATACTGCCGCATGAGATCGGCGACTTGCTGCATTGTGGCGCTCAAGTGGTTTTCCGTGGTTCCGCTGGCCGGTCGACTGTATGATAACGACACACCATACATTGATCCGAGACCAGCAGCTTGCCCTATCCCATCAACAATCAGTGCAATTTCAACTGTTCCTTTTGCGACAAGCAATGGGTGGACCCGGACAGTCTGACCGAGGCCGACATTCTCCGCGATGCGCCGATGAGCGAGTTGAGTGGGCTCCGCGCGGTTTTGGGCGGTGGGGAACCCACCATGCACCCAAGGCTGCCGGCGTTGATCGAAGGCCTCAAGGCGCAGAAAGTCAACAAAATCTCGTTGCGCAGCAATGCCGCATGGGCGTCTCAGCCAAACCTGGTTCAGTACCTGAAGAAAAAGGGGCTCACGGAACTCGCCGTCTTCCTTCCTTCCATCGACGAGGAGCAGTTCAACGCGTTGGTCCGGAAGAAGAACGCCTTCGCCACCGTGATGGAGGGGATCCGCAACCTCATCGAGGCAAACATCGCCATCGTGTTGAGGATTCCCATTCTGAAGTCCACGATCCAGTCGCTGCCAGAAATGCTGGACGCGCTCCCCATCGTCATTGGCGACATCAAGCGCATCGACCTCGTCTACATGGACATGAAGGACTCGGCCGAGCAAGTCCCGTTTGATGCCATCAACGACCTGTTCCCGCTTGGTTCCCAGCACCCCAACCCCAAGCTGCCGCCCATCCATCTGGACCCAGGCCCGGGCATCCCCCTGTGCTGGACGGAGTCGATGAAACAGTGGACGGTCACGCCCGACTGTCCAACGGCACGCGGCCATTTCTCCGACAAATGCGAGTCGTGCTTTGTCAAACACAACTGCTCGGGATTTCCGAGGTCCTACCTGAACACCTTTGGTGACGACCGGGTGGAGCCGTTCGCCTCGCCAGTGGAAACCCAAGCGTCCGGTCATCAAGAGCTGCTCGCGCTCAAAGATGAGCGGGTGGAAAAGGTGAAGGGGGTGACCTACGAGTGCGCCGAGGGGGGCGAGGTTTCCGTCGCCTCCATGAGGCTGCGCGTTGGCCATCAGTGCAACCGGCGCTGCGAGTTTTGCTTCATACCGCATCATGAAAAGGCAGTTCAGGACTACGACATTGAGAACTCGATCGAGGCCGCAGTGAAGGCGGGGGTGCGCGAGTTGGTCATGACGGGTGGCGAGCCCACCCTTCAGAACGACCTGCCCGTCTACATCCAGAAAGCCAGTGACCTCGGTGTGAGAAGAATCATTCTCCAGACAAACGGAATCCGCCTCGCCAACGAAGAATACTGCCAGAAACTGGTCGATGCGGGCCTGACCACGGTGGTCATCTCCTTGCATTCGCACCGCGATGACATCCTGCGGGACATCACCAAGCAGCCAAAGACCATCGACCGGATTCTAAAGGGGATCGCCAACCTGCATGCGGCCGGCATCCAGGTCTCCCTGACCCACGTCATTGGCCCAAGAAACTACAATCACCTCCCTGAGTTCGCGAAGTTCATGGTGGAAGAAGCCAACATCAATCGCTTCTGCTTCATCTTTGCGACCCCCATGTCGTGGCCGATGGCCACCGAAGAGATCGTCGTCCGCTATTCGGATGCCGCGCCCTACTTGATGGAGGCCATGGACTACTGCATCGACAAGGGCGTGATCATTGATGGCATCGCCTTCAAGTGCGGGGCACCCCATTGCGTGGTCAACGGAGAACCCCGCTACCTGGTTGATGCGGTGAACATTCCCGACAACAACCGCACCGACGACTGGGTACGGGTGCCCGCATGCAAGACCTGTGTGCTGAAGGACCAGTGCTACGGCGTCCGGCGACTGTACGTGTGGATGTACGGGGCGGATGAATTCAAGCCGATCCTCGATGAGAGCAAGCGGATCGAACACTGGAAGTCAGACGCCTTGCAGCTGTCCGAATCCGAAGAAAAACGCCGCAACAGTTTCCAGGGGTTTTCGCACAAGATCACCCCAACAAAGAATCCCTACACCGACGTCTCCGACCTGCTGCTTGAACTGGTCCGGGGCAAGTTGGTGACCGGAGCCACCGTTCAATCCTTCCAGAACTCATTCCGGATCGTGCAGCTGAACGACGACTTGGGTTTTCGGGTCCACCACAGCGCCGACACGCCCACCAGCATCGGATGCTTCGACCAATCCAGCTCGATTGTGGAAGCAAAGATGCAGGCCATGCAGCGAACCATCCGAGCGTTCGCATTCAACATTCCCCTGGCCGGCGCCCACGGCTGTCTCAACCTGGAGCAACCGACGGAAGGCTCCCCACCGCTTGCGCGCGCCCTCGCTTCCCTGTCTCAACAGTTGACGGGAACCGATCTCGTGACGCCGCACACCAGCCTGCCCTCCTCCGAGATGGAGCGGGTCGCCGAGGGCACCCCGTTCGACAACATCCAGTTTCTGCGGACGAGCAGCTTCGCCGACAAGCACAACCTCCGCATGACCTCGGTCGATAGCTGCATCACCATCGCAACGGAGGTGTTGGCCCAGACCCCCGTCAAGGGTTCCGCGATCCGCTACTCGATCTGGGGCTATGGCCGCGCAGGGCAACGATTTGCCGAACGCTTCGACCCGGTCTCCATCGCCAACAACGGTCGGGTGCTTCGACCAAAGCTGATTGGATGCGCCGATCGAACGTCTTCATGGATCGACCCCAATGGTCTTGAGCACGAACGGATGTCCGCCTTCAAACGCCGCAACGGCAGACTCCCATTCGGTGATCGGTACGACTCGAGGGCCATCCTGTTTGAGGAAACGGACCTGCTTCTGCTGTGCGGGAAGGGGTGCCCGTTGTCCATCGAAGACATCAGCAAGGTGAACGCCACCGTCGTCATCGACATGACCGGATCCGTTTCACAAGACCTCGAATCCGCCCTTCAGAAGCGGGGAATCCGCTTCGTTCCTTCGGTGATTTCAACCAGCGGGCCGTTTCTGCTCTCCGTTCTGGAGCTGGCCGCGACGCAACCCGAGGAGTTTCGCCGCCTCGGCATCGACAATCCTTTCGAGCGTTACCCCGGCATCCCGCTGGAGACGGTGTTCCAGCGCTACATGCAGGATTCACTGGGCGCGTTGCTCCAGCAGACGTTCCGAAGCAGCGAAGAAAACAACCTGACCGCGACCATGAGCTTCGTGTACAAGTCCCTCCGCAACTGGGAGAGCACCGGCGTCGACCCGCAAGGCGACCGCCAATAAGCGCCCACGCTTCGCCCTCAGAGTTGAAGCGGAAACACGTGGGAGAACGGCACCTCCCCTTCGAACGCGACCAGCCCGCGGTCACCAAACTGCTCGATGTACTGGTGTCCGGGACCCTGGCAGTTGTCAAACAAGGAGCACTGGCCGCACGCCAGATTCTTTCTGGCCTCCTGTGAATGGCTCGGGTCTGCCATGCCCACATGCTCGGCCTTGGGCAGGTAGATGAGCGAAGGAAACCGGCGAATCAAACAGGCCGGAAGACCGCAGGAACCGGCGGTGATGTCCAGCAGCACGCCGTGGGCAAGCAACAGCTCGATCGCTTCCTCAAGGTGGGGCTCAATTTCATCCATTGGCATGATCTGCTCGTGCCACTTCTGCCGGTCGTAGTAGCTCTGCGGACGGGAGAAGGTCATGGATTCAATCGGGTTCTCGGGAAAGGGCGCGACAAACCGTTCCACAATCAATCGAGCCAGGTTCGGAAGGTCTCGGTAGTTCTCCCGCTCAACCACACAGTTGAGCCCCACCCGCAACCCCGCCTGCAAGGCCAGCTCCACGCCCTGAACGGTCAGGTCAAACGTGTTTGGCGCCCGGGTCATCCGGTCGGATATCTCTGCCGTTCCTGCATGGAGGCTGATGAACAATCGGTCCACTTCTGCTTGTCGCACCCGCTCCAAATAGCGGCGGTTGTGGAAGGTCGTCGCATTGGTCTGCACCATGGTCTTCATGCCGTATTCCTGCTTTGCTTTCGCCAGCAGGCTCGGGAAGTCGCGGTGAAGGGTCGGCTCACCCCCGGTGAAGACGATCTGCTCGATGCCAACATCCGCGATTTCTTCGAGCCATTGGAAATACATCTCGAGTGGCGGGTTGGGCCATCGGCGATTCTGCCAGCAAAAATGGCAGTCCTGGTTGCAGCGAAAGCCCAAACGAAAGTTCGCCGTGCTGCCCGTCACGCCCGTGAAAATTCGACGGAAATACTCGTCCCGAACATCCTGGTATTGCGCGTGTTCCTGAAGCAGCGATTTCAGCCGTGATTCGCTCCAGTCGGTCTGGGCCTGGTGTCTGCGAAGCAGCTTTTTCAAGGTGACCAAGCATTGCAGGACGAATTCCTCGTCGGCCTCCGGGTCGGCCTGCGCGCCCAGCCACACGGTTTGATCGATCTCGAAGGTTGGCCCGTCCGGCTTGGCCCCGCCGTCCCAACCACCGCAAACCAGCCGCAACGACTGGCCGTTGGGGAGTCGAAGCGTGAAATGAAGGGCATCCCCCGAAAAGGCGTCGTACTCAAAGGCGATGTCATCCGTAAGGCCAAGGATGCCATGCATTTGCTCGTTGAAGCGGCCCCACATTCTGGAGACATAGCTGCTGAGAGCAGGCGGCTGCGAAGGGTCAGTATTCATAAACGTCGCGCTGCAGAATGGTACCATAGCAATGCGAAGAGGCAAGAAAACCGCTTCGACCGGTCTGGAGTCCCGATGCCATACATCGCCCTGATTGCGTTCCTGGTCTACACGGTTGCGTGCTACATCTGGGGCGGACACTTCCCGTTCTACAAGTTCGAGCTGTATGCGGGTGCTGGAAACCGGGACAAGGCGGCGGTTCCCGTCTTCTTCTGCGACGGCAATGAAGCACACATCTGGGAGTACGAACGCTTTAAGGGCATTGACCCCGAACAGTTCCTCGCCCACCGCATGCCCACATCCGTCACCTGGATGGTCGAGGAAGCCGCACAATGGGTTCGTGATCACCAAGACGGCACGGTGGAGACCGGCCCGCACGAGGTCAGTTTTGGGTTCCGGGTGCTCTCGATTCGGGACGATGGAACCATCGCCGAGGAGATCAAGATTCTGGAACGAGGGCGGGCATGGAAGCTGTCCTGATCGGGCGTGGAATCTTTGGCATCTGCCTTGGCTTGTCATGGTTGAACTCCATGACCCACATCCTCCAATCCCAAGAGATGATCTACACCCGGGGCATGCAGCGAAAGGTGTGGGCGCACCCCGCGTGGAAGCGGCTCATCCCGGTCACCATTCCCTTTGCGTTGTCATGCTACCTGTTCTCCGTTGGCCGCTACGAAGTGCAGGCCGGGCTTGTGATCATTGGCGCCATCTTCTGGATACGGCGCTGGGAAATCTCGCTGTGGCACAAGAACATCGTCGTCAGGCTTGGCAAGTATTCGCCCTCGGGCACCTGCCTGATCGCCTACTTGGCGGGCTACGCCATCGCGCCGCACTTTGGCCTCGACCCGCAGAGCACCGGTGTCGAAGTCGCCTGCGGAGGGCTCGCATCCGCCTGGTTCCTCTCGGGCTGGAAGAAGATCGAGTACAGCGGATGGAACTGGATGGGCAAGCGCACCCAAGGGCTGCTGCTCGCGGAGCGGGCCTACATTGGCAACCCGTTGTTCAAAGCCATCCGCAGGGAACTGGTTCAACACCCATTGGCGCTCCGAACAATCGGCTTCCTCGGTGTCTTCGTGGAGATGGCTGGAATCATCTTCTGCTTCCCCGAATACCGGATGGCTTATGCGGTGATCATCAATCTGCTGCTGCTCGGAACGATTGTTCTGCTGGGCTACTACGAGCCGGAGTGGATGCTGATCATCATCGCGTTGGCGCTGATGTGACCATTGGACGGTGAACCCAATCGCGTCATCGGCTGGATGTGGCGCGTCGAACGCGACCGAACCCCTTGGTTCGTCGAATGCGCAGTTGCCTCAGCGCGGGCCGCAGTCGGTGCAGTCGGTGCCGAGGTCGCAGAACGACCACATCGAGCCAACGCCCCCGTCATCGCACTCCCCATCGGCCGGGAACACGCAAGTGTCATCGCACAAGGCGTCCGACTCCGCGGCACCGCCGCAGTCGCCGCCATCAAAATCAAAGGCGGCGCAGTTCAGATTGATGTGGGAGGTTGAGGCGTCGTCGCAGATGCCATCTCCCCGGTAGGCTTCCTGGGTGGACTCCCTCACGCAGCAGCCCGAGCAATCGACCACCTCCGCGTATCCTCCAATGACACCGTCGGCACCGATGTACGGATCAATCGATGTTGAGCACACCTCGCCCGGTTCTGTTGCAGGGCCGTCGTAGTAGTGGATGGGGTCATCAGCAAGGCACTCGTCCCCAAAATCCACGTGCGCGCGAACTTGGGTCGTCAGACCCGGGTCCGCTTCGTGGGTGTAGCTGCCCGACCACGCGATGGACCGATGATCCGATTCAAAATCGGTTGGCAAAAAATCGTCTTCGGGGTCGAGCGAACCAGGCACGTGGCCGGTGTAGTACCCAAATTCGCAGCAATACTCGGAAACGATTCGCCAGTCCACGCCACGCTGACTCCGGAACGATTGCTTCACGACGCGCGCCTCACCGACGCCTCCGGCTGCGGCGTAATACGCGAGAAAATGGGACGTCCGTAGTTCCTCAACCTCCGCGATGCCCCAATCAGCCGAGCCGATGCCCGCCTCGAACGGATACGGATAGAGCCACGCGTAAATCGTCGTTCCCGATGCTGGAAGGCCGTACCTACCCGCGCTCCATGCCCACCGATGCCTGGCGGGATCAAAGGAGTCGGCAAAGGCCAGCTCCGCGACAACCCGGTGCTGGGCCCGAGCGGCCAAGATGTCCGCGTCAGCCCACGGTTCCAGGTCTGCCAAATCGGCCCAACCATCAAACACGCCGGGACCGCAGGCCTCGTAAAGGTCAGACCGTGAGGGCCCCTTCAAATACAGCTGATAGTCGCACCCGTCGCAGGATCCCACGTATCGGGATGCTGACGGAAAGAAAGACCCATCATCTGTCGCTAAGCTGACGCTCCGAAATGGCACGCTGGCATCGCACACCACTTCAGTCGAACCATCGGGCATCGCGCGGGTGGTGTAAATGTCGACGGCGCCGACCAGTGAAACCTCGTCGGGCGTGTCTTCGACGGGAGTGTCGGCATCGTCCGCGACTTCGCATCTCAAGTCGGGGAGTCCATCGGCGTCGCCGGAGTGGGTCAACCGCAGGGTATTCCCACCCACACCAAACGACACCAGGCCGCAACGGTGTTCCACTCCCGACCGCGCGACGCGGTATTCCACGTCCAATGCCCCATCGATGGTGATCGGTGAGTCCAGCGCAAAGGATGCGGTCAGGCAGTCATCACCGGGGCGCGCCTCAACGGTACCCAAGGTCTCACCCTCCACCACAACGTTGAAGTCCTGGCTTTCGCACGTCAGGGTGTTTTCATCCAGCTCCACCGCAATGCCCACTGCCGTGATGGCATCGAACTCCGTTTCCCGCTCGCCCGCGACTCCGTGAACCAACCGCCAAAGGAAGCCCTCTGAAGCCGCCCCGTAATAGCTCTCGCTCCAAGAATCGGCTTCAGTGGGAAAACTCAGGTCCTCGTAGATCGCGGATGCGATGCCGGTATCGGTCGCCGTGGCCCCACCGGTGTCTGGTGCAGGCTCGCCATCCTCACCTTCATCCGTTTCGGGTTCACCCTCTACGGCCGGAGCCCCAGATGAGTCCGCCTCATCTCCAGTGGCGGCTTCATCGCTCGCTGGTGGGCCATCGTCGACGACCTCACACCCGCTTGCAGCCAACCCACACACTGCGACCAACCAGAGTTGTTTCGTTGAAAGAGCCATCGTGTTTCCTCCGGGGTGCTGTCAGAGGGGGCGATGAATCACGGTACCCTGTCGCCTTCCCACCAATGTCAAAGTCGGGTCAACCGCTGGACACAACGCCCGAGCGCGGTGCCGGATGGAAACTCAGCCACGAACAATCGCCCAAATCGGCTGCGGTTGAAGCGACTGCACACTCATGAATCGAAATGGAATGGGATCGGCGATAATGGGGTCTTCGAAGGGCGCGACGGGAGCCAATGACCATGAACAATGAAGCCGATGTCCTGACGCAAAAAATCACCCGCGTCTCGATCCTCAATTCCTGGTCTGTGACCGTGTTTGCCGGGGCTTTTGCCGTGCTGAGTCTGCTCGCTCTGTCGCTGCCCGGCGTGCTCATCGGGGTTGCTGTGGCCGCAGCGGGGCCGCTCGAGATGGTCGGACAACGGCAGCTGGAGACCGATCCCCGCCGGGCCCGCACGTGGATGGTGGGCAGCCAGCTGTGGTTGATGCTCTGCGTGCTCAGCTACTGCGCCTGGCGGGCCTTGTCGCTCGACCCGGACAACCCCTTTGTCGTCTTTGGCGATGCAGCCCAGGTCTTCGAGTTGGTCGCGGTGTTCGGGATTCCCCAGGGCTATCTGGCGTCTCTGTTCGTTCAGGCCTTCTACATCACCTACGGCTTGGTTGCGGGCCTGACCCTGCTCGTTCAAGGCGGGTTGGCCGTGTACTACCGCACCCGGATTGGGCGTCTTCTGCCTGCCGCCGACGCGGGGTAGTTGGCGGGCGCAGAGCGGGAAGAGGTGTGGAAACGCTGTGGCAAGAGGTCTGGATCCGGCCGGGCGGTCCCGTCACGCAAAAAAACCAGTCCCAAAGCGCCCACTCGACGTGGTCTTGGAGACTGGCTTTGTGCGTTGATGGTGGGCCAACCAGGAATCGAACCTGGAACCTGCGGATTAAGAGTCCGATGCTCTGCCAATTGAGCTATTGGCCCGTTCGATCATCAATGCGAAAGAGAAAATGGGGTGGGAGAAGGGAATCGAACCCTCGACTTCTGGTACCACAAACCAGCGCTCTAACCGACTGAGCTACACCCACCATAAGGCGGGCATGAGCATATGATTGTTCCAACCGGTTGGCAAGCCAGCACGCGTTGGATTGTTCACTCTGCTTCAAAGAAACCCGCCGACCGCCATCGTTCAAGGCCCGGAATGGTCACGTCCGGTGGCACCCACGGAAGGCGCACCTCGCTCGCCACAAGGGCGGCAACGAAGCCGTCGGTGTCGGGCGCCGCCCCACCGGGGAGCAGGCACTGAATGAGCCAGG
>JAYZVA010000197.1:0-40042 GCA_036156175.1 Myxococcota bacterium | reverse complement strand
CGCGTCGAGGTTCACACCACAAAGGCAGACCGGCGCGCGGGATGGAAGGTGTCCAAGGTGCTGACCTCTGACATCATCCGGGCTGCCGACGCGTTGACCCGCTCCGAGACCACCTGGGACCCCCGCATGATCGGCCTGGGCACCATGTGGGCCCAAGGCAAGAGTCTGGCCGAAATTATGGCGTATGTGGTGAGTCCAACGGACGTCACCGGCGATCTCGTGGGCGCATTCCGGCGGGCCAGAGAGCTGGCTGGCCAACTCAAAGCGCTTTGGGTCCACGACGAGATGAAGACCACTCAACTCAATCGATTGATTCGCGAAGTCACCCGGGATGAGGTGGCGGTGGTCGGCTAGTCCGCAGCGCACGCCCCGAGCGCCATTGGCACAGTCGTGTCGCCATCCAGGTCAACGGAAGCCGATGCACAATGGGATGCCGAAGCGGCGCCGGGTGCGAGGATGGTGGCATTGAGCGAGTAGAATCCACCATCGAGGGTGACGCCGGGACCGCCGGGAGTTGGGCACACAATGGCCGATTCGCCATCCCAGGCCGCCAACGTACCGGACACCATGCCCCCGCCCAGGCTGACGCCACAGTGGGCCGCCACCGGTTCACCTCCGGGTGCCGAGTATGCTTTCACAACCACCGAACCCGATGCCGCTTCCGGCACGGTGACCAAGGTCGAGATGGTTCCCGGCTCCCGGTCGCCGGGACCGCCATCACCATCACCGGTTTCCGACTCCGTCATGGTGACCACAAGGTCGCCGTAGCTTCCGAACGGGCTCACGGAAAGCGGATTCGACTCGGCTTGACCGGCGATGACACCCAGGTCACTCGTGAGCACCACATACAAGCCCGCCTGACTCGCCAACCCACCCATTGGGCTCACCAACCCCAAGTCCTCGGAGAAGCTCACGCTGCCCCCCGGTTCGGGGCAGTCGATGGTCGACACGCCGAGCATCAGGCCCGTGGTTGAGTAATCGGGGAGACCCGTCGCCGGATCCGCACCCGACCAATCCCACAGAATCACCTCACAACTGGCATCGGTTCCAATCAAGCGATCCGCATCCAAGAACACCTCGCCACTGAAGGCACCGGTGGGTATGTCGCCTCCCCCACCCGGCCCGCCGCCCAGCGGTGCCAAGCTGAAGTTCGCGTCCGCAATCGTCGCGCCGGCATTCATGAAGATCGGATTGACCGTCGCAATGCCTTCCATGGTGCCCAGTCCGGGCGTAGACACCATGTAGAAGAGCCCGATGCGAACCAGTTCGGTCTCCAACGACTCGATGTAAATGGTCTCGCTGTACGATGTGGTTGTCCCAACCGCTGGGCAGGGCATGGTCTTGACCGCTACGGGCACAACGCCGAGCTCGAACCGAGGAACGCCCAGTGAAGGATTCACGTCCTCCCAATCAAACACATTGAGTTCGCAGCTGCTCTCGTCATTGAGCGTGGCGTACTCCGTTGCCGTGATCGTGCCCTCAAAGGTCATGTAGCCCTCTGCGCCGACCACGGGTCCGCCGTCATCGGGCACACCCCCGTCGTCAGCATCGGCATCAGCGTCGGCGTCGGCATCGGCGTCGGCGTCGGCGTCGGCGTCGGCGTCGGCATCGGCGTCGGCATCGGCGTCGGCATCGGCGTCGGCATCCAACACGACGGCAGAGCCACCGCCCGAGTCCGGTTCGGTCTTCTCCGACTCATTGGAGCACCCGCCCATCACCATCCAGGCAACCATCAGGCTGTTCAATGTCATCGCGCTCGACCTCCGCACCGTCATTCGGTGACTGCTATGGCACCAATGTACCGGTTCCCGTTGCCCCCTTTTTTGCGACCGCTTCAATCAACGAGCCGTTTTCGGGGTTGGTAACGTAGGACACGGTATACCGATGAATCATGATGACCAACAGGTCGTTCTCGCTGAAGGGCGTCGGCGAGTAGAACGCCGTCGCAGGAACAGTGAACGACCCCGTGTCTGGAGCCCAGCAGTTGACCTCGCCTTTCATCACGGCCGATATACTGTCGTACACGACAATCGAGATTGCGACCCCATCGCCCGTTCCCGCGGGCGCCCACGAAAACGTGGCCGACTCCGCAGAAATTGGAGCCGCAAAGGCCAGTTCTGCGGGATTCAAGATGTCCAGGGGCTGCAGGTCGTCGAAGCCACCCGGCGTCTCCAAGGCGCCAGGGATGTCGAGCCCTGCGTCGGGAATCAAGAGCGAATAGCTGGCGTTGTTCACCCATTGGCCCATCGCGAGATTGGCCGCCGTGTAGGTGTTCGAGCTCCCATCCAAGGTCATGGCAATCGACGTCGACGTTCCTTGGTTTAGGTACGCATACGATCCGAGGTTGCGGCCGGTGCTCGCCAACATGGTGCGGGTCGGGTCGCGTTGGCAGGTGCCCATTGCCGGCATCCACGCCAACCAACTGCCCATCGCTGGCTCATGCATTCGAATCATCGCCGAAAACTGCAACTGGGATCCCACTGGCTCGTAGGCCACCGCATTGTAGAGCACATCGATCACCCCACCGATGGCGCCGTCGGGGACGCTGGAATCGGCATCCGCGTCCGAATCGGCATCCGCGTCCGAATCGGCATCCGCGTCCGAGTCGGCATCCGCGTCCGAATCGGCATCCGCGTCCGAGTCGGCATCCGCGTCCGAATCAGCCAACGGGCTGCCGTCTCGCCACTCGCCGTTGCCTTGCCAATCCTCGGGGCCGGTATCGATCGCCGGATCCTCGATTCCCGTCCGGAGCATGCAACCGACACCGGCGGCCCACATCCACGCGAGTGCACTCATTACAAACTCAGGATGATCTCTTCGAGGATGTCGGTCATGTCCAGGGTGGTGGCCGCATGCTCGTTGTGAAAGGCCGTGTAGATCACACGCCCCTCGCCCACGTTGAAGCGTGCGGCGATGGGTGCCTCGGAGATGGTGCTGGTGTACAGCCCGGACATGTCCGTGTAGGCCTGAACCGAGGCACTGAGCAAGACGTCCACGTCGGGGCCGACCGACTCCAACACCACCCACAGGTCGAGGTCGAAGTTGATCTCGGCCAATGGCTCGCCAATGATGGCCTGCATCGTGAGGTCTTCGACTCGGGCCATCGACGTGCCCGCGACGCCGCGCTGAGCCGCACCATATTCCGCGTCGTTGCCATAGAAGGTCAGCCACGCTGGAAACGACGATTCCACAAAGAAGTATGCCCAGTCGGACGCGTAGACGGACCCACCCGCGATCACGAAGTCGCGGATGTTGCCCCGCACTTCGTCGGGGTAATACGCGTACCAGTCGGTGTTGACTCCGCAGTTGAAGAAGATGATGTCGAACTCCGCCATGGCCGCGGGGTCGCGAAGGAAGTTCAAGTAGTCTTCGGAGTAATATGACCCTTCAAACAGGGTGTACTCCAGACCCATGGAGGCGATGATGTCTTCGATGTGGTCGTAGTCGCCCGAGATGACCGCGATGCGGGGAGGCGCAAGCGCGCACTCTTCTTCTGGAATTTCGTACGTGCCGCTGGTCAAGCTCACATCGAAGGTGAGCTCGAAGCTGCCTTTGACCACGTTCACCACGTAATCGCGGCCGCCGGGCAAACCGGTCAGGTGGAATCGGCCTTCGATGTCCGTGGAGTCCTCCACCCGCGCGTCGTGTTCGCCATCGCCATCGGTGTCGAATGTCGTGTACACGTAGGCCCCGACGACCCAACCGTCGCCCAGGGAGTCGCAGACCCGACCGCGAATGCCCGAGTCGTAGCCGCTGGGTGTGGCCGTGTCATCGGAACCGGAACCCCACCCATCGGAGGCGGTATCGTCCGCCGGAAACGCGTCGGCTCCAGCTTCTAGTTTGTATTCGGTGCAGCCGACCATCCAGCTCACCAGTGCCAGTACGAAGACTCGGACCATGATGCATCCCATTGTTTGCTGCAAAGTGTTCGGGCGGACTCCCGACGCCCCAGTGGCTGCATTGTACCGCAACGCTCCGAGTTCTTGCAGCTTTATTGGTGCTCCGGTCCTCGGCTCTTTGCCAAGTCCTCTGCCCCGGGCAGCAGGACGCGAAACACGCTGCCCTTGCCGAGCTTCGACTTCACGTCCACGCTGGCCCCCACCGCGTGGCAGAGGCGCTTTACGATGGCAAGGCCAAGACCGGTGCCTCCTTGGGCCCGCGAACGGCCCTTATCGACCCGGTAAAACCGCTCGAAAATCCGCTCATGGAGGCTTGGCTCGATTCCGAATCCCACATCAATCACCTCCACCAAAACCCGCCCTTCATCGCGGGCGGAAGCGCGCACGCTGACCATGCCGCCGTCTTGGCTGTACTTGATCGCGTTCTCGACCAGATTTCCAAAGATGTGCCCCAACGCGTCGCGATTGCTGTTCACCACCAATGCTTCATCCACGAAGTTGTTCAGCGTGATTTGCTTTTCATCCGCCGGCGACCGCCCCTTGTCGAGCGCCTCGTTGATGATGTTGTGCAACGCCATCGGATGCACCTCCAGCGGTCCATCTCGCGCGTCGATTTTCGAGAGATACAACAGGTCGTCAAACAGCGCGATGAGCCGCTGTGCATTCCGATGAATCACCGACACCATTTCAAGGGTGAACTCGTCCATCGAGTCGGGATCGTCCAGCAAGGTCTCGGCATAGCCCGCGATCGATGTGGCCGGCGTCCGCAGCTCGTGGCTCACGTTGGCAACGAACTCGCGCCGGTGGCTCTCGGCCCGCGCAAACATGGTGACATCTTGAAGAATGGCGAGGCGGCCGCCGTCCATGGGCACCACCTTGACCAGGATGACCCGATTGCCAGACTCGAAGTGGAACTCAACCTCCTCGGCGACGGCGGGACTCATTGCGTCGGCGAGTCGCTCGACCGGCAAGACGTGAGACGGATGCCGTCCCACGGCGTCCGGGACGATGGGGATCATGCTGTGAACCGCAGGGTTCACCGCCCGGATGAGTCCATTGCTGCCCGTCACCATGATGCCGTTTGGGCTTCGCTCGATGAGCACCTCTGCGATGGTCTTCTCGCCGGCGCCTGTCACGGATTCCCCCGCAGCCTTCACTGAGCCTCGTCGCTAAATCGGTACCCAGCCCCGCGGACGGTCTGGACCAGTCCGGCTGCACTGCCCAGTTTCTGGCGCAGCCGCTTGACGTGGGTGTCGACTGTTCGCGTGTTGAGGGTGGGCGGAAGCTCCCACACGTGCTCAAGAAGTTCGCCGCGGCTGCACATCTTTCCTTCGCTTGTTGCCAAATAAATCAGCAACTTGTACTCCGTGCTCGTGAGCTCGACTTCTTCCCCATCGATCCAGACACGATGGGCCCGATTATCGACCTTGAGGGTTCCCATCTCGATGTCATTCGGCACGGATTCGTTGGTGACATCGGCTGTGGTGGTCCGACGAGCGGCCGCCTTCACGCGGAGCACCAACTCCTTCACGCTGAACGGCTTCGGCACATAATCGTCGGCGCCCACCTCGAACCCGGCAATGCGATCTTGCTCCTCCGTGCGGGCGGTCACCATGATGACGTAGGTTCCCTTGGTCTCCGGGTCGGCGCGGAGCGTCGCGCAGATTTCTTCACCCGACATGTCGGGGAGCATGAGGTCCAGCAACAACACCGGTGGTTTGTGCTCCCGCAAGAGACCCAATCCGTCGGACCCATTCCCCGCACTGATCACGTCAAAGCCGGCGCGCCGAAGATTCATCACCACCAAGTTGCGGATGTCGTCTTCGTCCTCAATGACCAGAATCTGTACCGTTTCGTTGCCCGTGTCCGTCATTTTCGATTCCTCCTGGGGGGGCTTCGGGCGCGATCAGCGGGCGACCCACAGCCGTAAGAAGCCATAGCATACAACCGATTCCGGCTCGGGTGAGTTCTCCGGTCCAACGAATCATGCCAATTGCGATCGCCGTATCCATCGACACCCCGCGCGACGCGAAGGCGATCGCGAAGACCGACTCGCGCACCCCGATGCCCGCGACGCTGATGGGCAAGAGAATCACCACGTCCATGGCGGGCACCAACGCAACGACGACACCGAAGGACATCGGATGGCCAAACTGGTCGAGCAAGAACCACACGACGGCGCAGTTCACCATCACCATTGGAATCGCCAACAGCATGCTCGCCGCCAGAGCCATGGGGTGGTCTCGGAGCTGCCGGGCCGATGCGGCAAAGGCGTTGAGTGCATTCGAAACCCGGATCGGCACCCAGGCGGGCAGTGCGGGCGCACGCCAAGCCAACACGACCACCACCGCTGCGATGGCTGCGTACACGCACGCGGCACCAAACAGCAGCGGGTCCTCCTGCAGCACACCGCTGAGCGCGCCGGCCAACAGCACCGACGCCAAGATCGGGAAGTGCGTCAGCTTGAGCGCAACCAAGGCGGCAATCGAACGATTCAGGCCGGCCTTGGTCTGCGAAAACAGCGTGCCACGGGCGATGTCTACCCCCCCCTGCGGCAGCGCCATGCCCGCGAACGCACTGCGACAAAGGATGTCCACAATTCGACGTCCACCAACCCGAACACCCATCGCCCGGAACAGCACCGCAAGCCGGCCGGAGAGCAATGCCGTGTTGACGGCGATTCCCGCGATTGGAACCGCAAATAGCGGCCACTCAGTGGCGGTCAGTATTTGCCCCAACTGATCGACTTGAATCCGGCTCAGAATCCACCAAACCGCGCACACCGTCACGACGATGCGAAGGACTCGATGGCCAACTCGCGAAGGACCCGGTGCAAACTTCATGGCGAGAGTGTACCCGGCGCATGCAACCGCATGTATGCTGGATGCATGATGATGCTCGCAGCATTGTGGAGCCTTGGGTGTGCGTCGGCGCCAACCGAATCACTGACCTGGCGCGAGCAGTGGGAACTGTTCGTCTTGACCGAAGACGGCAGCCTGATCGAAGGCCGGGTGGCCACGGGCAACACCGGCTTGTATCGCGGTCAGGGCCACTTCACGGCAAGCCGCTGGATGCCCGGGACCACCGCCATTGTGTTTGCGATGGACGGGGGTCCGGCCGATGTGGATGTGAGCGACGCGCACGAGTCCGTGCGGGTGGGTTCAGCGCTGTTGGGGCGGTACGAAGAAGGCCCCCACTGGACCCTTCGACTGGCTCACGAAGAAGCAAACGCGATTGTCCACGTGGACCCCGGGGGCCCACCGGTTGACTTGGCCACCAGCCTTGTCGATGGCAAACAATGGACCGTGGCGGTCCCGATCGCCAACGGCGACGCCCACGGGTGGTTCACCGCAGGCCGCCGCGGCGGAAAGTTTGAAGGCCGAGCGCTGGCCGTCCATCGCGGCGGCGACGGCGCGATCCGCGAGCCCCGGACCTTGGTCACCGCACTCGGCAACGGCATCTCCATTGGACTGGACCGCCAAGGAACAAACCGTGCAGGCTGGGCGCGCATCGGCGATCGAGACATCCCCACGGACCGGGTCGTGCACGCCACGGGCGCGCGCGGCGAATCAATTCTCGACTTCCGACCCCAAACCGACCTGGTGGTGACGGTGACACCCGGCACCATCGGCGGGAACTTCGATGGCCACGCCGAACTCCTGGCGGGCGAACGACTCGTGGCCGGCGCATGGGGTCACCGAGGCGACCGCCGAATTCGCCGCGGAAAGGCCGAGGTGGCATTTGAAGGCGAGGACCTCGTGGCCAGCGGGCTCGTGCTCGAGGTCCGCTAACTCCGTTCCGGTCCCCGCACGGTGTCCTTGGTCGCACACCACTCGCGCCAGCCGCCGGCCATGGATACTGCCTGCGAGTAGCCCATCGCATGCAGTGCCGCTGCTGCGAGCGCAGACCGGAAACCGCCACCGCAATAGAGCACCATGAGGGTTCCGGTATCGGGAACCGCCTGTTCGATGTCTCGCTCGATCACCCCTTTGCTGAGGTGCACGGCGCCCTCAATGTGTCCGGCAGACCACTCATCCTGTTCGCGGACGTCCACGACCATGCACGCCTCTTCCGAAGCGAGCAAAGCCCGGACCTGTTGCACCGTGAACTCCGGAACGGTTGCCTTCGCGGTGTCGACCAAGCGCAAAAAACGGGAACTGTGATTCTTCGACATGAACGCTCCAGTGACTTGGACTATAAGACACTACGTGGGGGCACAGTGGACTGCATTCGGATCCGCGGAGCTGAGGAACACAACCTCAAATCCGTCGACATCGACATTCCGAGAAACAAGCTGGTTGTCATCACTGGCCTGAGCGGTTCCGGAAAGTCGTCGTTGGCCTTCGACACGATCTACCAAGAGGGGCAACGGCGCTTCATGGAGTCGTTGTCGAGCTACGCCCGCCAATTCCTTGGCCAGATGGAGAAGCCCCGCGTCGCGCGCGTCGATGGACTCAGCCCAACGCTCAGCATCGACCAGAAGACCGTGAATCGGAATCCGCGGAGCACCGTCGGCACCATCACGGAGTTGCTCGACCACCTTCGCCTGCTGATGGCCCGACTCGGGACCCCCCGCTGCCCCGTTTGCTTCACGGAGATTTCCGCCCTGTCCGCCGCTCAAATCGCGGACAAAGTCTTGGCAGACCACGAGGGCGCACGGCTTCACGTCATGGCGCCCATTGTGCTGGACCGCAAGGGAGAGTACCGGAAAGAACTCCGGGAAGCCCTGCAGAATGGATTCATTCGGGCCCGAGTGGATGGTGACCTTCGAAGCCTCGAAGAGAACATCGAGCTGGCGCGGTACGAAAAACACACCATTGAACTGGTCGTCGACCGACTCAAAGCGCGGCCCGATAAGCGGGAACGGTTGGTGGAAGCAATCGAGCAAGCCCTTGGTCGCGCCAGCGGCATGGTCACCTTCTTGATCGGCGACGACCATGCTGTGTTTTCCAGCGCCCGGACCTGCCCGGACCACGGGGTCTCCATTCCGGAGATGGAGCCCCGACTGTTCTCGTTCAACGCGCCTCAGGGCGCATGCGAGACCTGCAACGGGCTGGGGCGACTCGAAGACTTCAACCTCGACCGGTTGTTGGATGCCTCGAAGGGTCTGCTCGATTTTGTCACGGTCTTGGAGGGCGACGCGCGACTGCCGTTCACCACCTTGAGTCGGGCAACACTGGCTCAGGTCGGCCAAGAACTCGGCATTGACCCGAAGACCCCATTCCGCGACCTCAGTGTGGCCCATCAGCAGGACCTGTTGCTCGGTGCCAACGTGACCTACACCGCCGAGCGCAGCCGCGATGATGGCCGTCGCAAGAGCACCAGCCGAATCGCGTGGGGCGGCGTGCTGAGGAGCGTTCGGCGTGCATGGAAGTGGTCCAAGATGAATCGACTGGCGGCGTGCCGTGATTCCGTGGTCTGCCCCGACTGCAACGGTCACCGGCTGAATCCCATCGCACGCGCCGTGCAGTTCAAGGGCGTGGGCATCACCGCGTTGACCGCCATGACCATCAGCGAGGCGCGTGCATTCTTCGACTCGGTTGACCTCGACGACGGCCACGACACGCTGGTGGGTGAGCCCATCGTTCGCGAGATCCGCAGCCGCTTGGACTTTCTGGACGATGTGGGCCTCGGGTACCTCAGCATCGATCGCTCGGCCGCCACCCTGTCGGGCGGAGAAGCGCAACGGATCCGCCTCGCCAGCCAAGTCGGGGCGGGTCTGCAGGGCGTCACCTACATCCTGGATGAACCGTCGATTGGGCTGCACCCATCGGACCTCGACCGCCTGCTCGCTGCACTCGAAGCGCTTCGCGACCGGGGCAACACCGTATTGGTGGTCGAGCACGATGCGGACACGATGATGCGCGCCGACCACTTGATCGAGGTTGGCCCCGGAGCCGGGCGTTTGGGTGGCGAGATCATCGCCGCAGGAACCCCCGAAGAGTTCTTTGCAAGCGCTTCACTGACGGCGCAATACCTGCGCGGCGACAAAACGATCGCAGTTCCAGACACCCGTCGTGCCGGCAGCGGCGAACGGCTGCGCGTGCGGAACGCATCCGCCAACAACCTCAAGAACGTGGACGTCGATTTTCCCCTCGGCACGTTCACCGCCGTCACCGGCGTGAGCGGATCGGGCAAGAGCACCTTGGTGATGGATGTGCTGCATCGGAGTCTGGCGGCACACCTCAATCGCGCGACCGCTTCGCCGGGTGCGCACGACCGCATCGAAGGCATCGAACACATCGACAAGGTGGTCCGCATCGACCAAGCGCCCATTGGCCGAACACCCCGGTCCAACCCGGCAACCTACACCGGCCTGTGGGACCACGTGCGCACCCTATTCGCCTCCGTGTCCGAGTCCCAGGTCCGGGGCTACACCAAGAGTCGCTTCTCCTTCAACGTTGCCGGTGGTCGCTGCGAGTCGTGTTCTGGGGCGGGCGTCAAGACCATTGAAATGCAGTTCCTGTCCGATGTGGAAGTCCCCTGCGACATCTGCCATGGCCAGCGCTTCAATCCCGAGACGCTGGAAATCCGGTACCGCGGCCGGACCATTCACGACATCTTGGCCATGACCATCAGCGAAGCCGGTGAGTTTTTTGCCCGTCACCGCAAGATGAAGCGCATCCTCGACACGTTGAACGCCGTCGGCCTGGGATACGTCGCGCTGGGTCAGACCTCCACCACCTTGTCGGGGGGGGAAGCCCAGCGCATCAAGCTGGCGACGGAACTGCACCGTCCGTCAACCGGTCGCACGTTCTACATGCTCGATGAGCCGACCACGGGGCTCCACATGGCAGACGTGGACCGACTGCTCGGCGCGCTGCAGTCGCTGGTGGACCGGGGCAACACCGTGGTGGTCATCGAGCACAACACGGACGTGATCAAGGTCGCGGACCACATCATTGAGATGGGCCCTGAGGGCGGGGCGGCCGGCGGCCGGGTGATCGCCACAGGGACACCCGAGGCCATCGCTGCACTCGACACCCCCACGGGTCGCATCTTGCCGGAAACCCTCACCGCCAAGGCACCCGACGTGCTCGCGCCGAGCCCGGTCAAAACCACCAACTCAGGGTCCAAAGACATCGTCTTGCGTGGCGTGTACACCCACAACTTGAAGCACATCGACGTGCGGTTTCCCCAGGGACGGATGTCCGTGGTGACGGGGGTGAGTGGGTCGGGGAAATCGTCTCTCGCATTCCACACCTTGTTCGCGGAAGGGCAGCGGCGATACGTCGAGAGCCTGTCAACCTACGCACGACGGTTTTTGGGCCGGGTGGGTCGGGCACCGCTCGAAGACGCCGAGGGGTTGGCGCCGGCCATTGCAATCGACCAACGGAACCGGAGCCACAATCCCCGGTCCACGGTCGCCACCGTCACCGAAATTTACGACACGCTGCGGTTGCTCTACGCCCGGATCGGCACGCCGCATTGCCCCCATTGCGACACCTTGATCACACCCCTGGCCCCCAGCCAAGCGGCGGCACACCTTCGGCGCCTGGCTCCGGGTTCCGGTTGGCTGGTCACCGACATTCCGGCCGGAACCACCGCCAACGACCTGCTCGCCGATGGATACGTTCGGGCATGGGACCCCGCCCAGACCGGGAAGTCCGCCGAGGTGATGCTCGAGCCGGATGCCGACCTCTCGAACCTGCGCTTGGTTGTGGACCGACTGAACCCGGAGACGGTCGAAGCCAGCCGGCTCGCCGATGGCATTGCGCTTGCCTACGGCTTGGGCACGGATCACGCAGACTTCATTCCGCGCAACGGCGACCGCATCCCAATGGCGCTCGCGGCCGAGTGCCCCAACCACGGCGTAATTCACGACGGCGAGATCACGCCCCGTCACTTCTCGTTCAACAGCCACGTGGGCGCCTGCACGGCGTGCGACGGCCTCGGGCGCCGCGCCGAAGTGGACCCCGACCTGATCCTGTTGAAGCCGCACCGCAAGCTCCGCGATGCGCTCGACAAGCGGGTGAGCTCCGTGGTCTTCCGTTCAAAGCCCATGAAGGCGATGTTGGCGGCTCTGTACAAAGCACACGGGTTCACACAGGATACGGCCTACGAGGACCTGCCCGTGGAGCTGCAACGCAGCATTCTGTACGGCCACGGCGTTCCCCTCGACATCAAGTGGTCCAAGCGGTGGGGCCGCAGCGTCACCCGCGTGGTCGAATCGCGGGCGTGGACTGGCTTGCTGAAAGTCGTGGATGGGTGGAAGAGCCGGTCGACCTGGATCGGGGCAGAAGTGACGTGTTCGGTGTGCGGCGGAGGCCGCCTGCGTCCGGCCCTTCTGTCCGTGCGAATCGGGGATGCCAGCATCCAAGACTTCTGCGCGATGACCGTCGATCGAGCGGTCGAGCACATCAAGCACCTGAACCTCCCCGTGCACGACCGAACGATTGCGGAGCAAGCAGTCGATGACCTCTCGTCCAAGTTGTCGTTTTTGGCCGACGTGGGACTGGGCTACCTGACCCTGGACCGTGCCGCCGATACCCTGAGCGGCGGCGAGTCGCAGCGAATTCGCCTCGCCACCCAGCTCGGGGCGCGGCTCACCGGCACCATCTACGTGCTCGACGAACCCACCGTTGGTCTTCACCCTCGGGACACCGAACGGCTGTTGCACACCCTCAAGGGGCTCCGCGACCTCGGGAACACGCTCGTGATCGTGGAGCACGACTCGGAAGTCATGCGCCAGGCAGACCACATCGTCGATATGGGACCTGCCGCAGGCGAGCATGGCGGAACCGTCGTCGCCGAGGGCGCGCCGGAGGTCATGATGGCTGCGGACACCCAAACCGCCGAGTACCTCTCCGGCGCAATCCGGATTCCAAAGCCGGCCAAGCGCCGCGCACCATCGCTGTGGATCGATGTACCTGCCGCGACCACCAACAACCTGAAAGGGTTCACATCGCGGCTGCCCCGGCGGTGCATGACGGCCATCACAGGGGTCAGCGGCTCCGGCAAGTCCAGCTACGTGATGGGCACGATCGCCCCGCTGCTGGAGTCGCGCCGAAAAGCGCGAAAGGCGGGTCCGGCGCGCATTGTGACCGTTGACCAACGGCCCATTGGGCGGTCGCCCCGCAGCACACCGGCGTCCTACACCAAGGTGCTCGATCCGATTCGGACACTGTTTGCGAGCCATCCCACAGCCATTGCCATGGGCTTCGACAAGGGGCGCTTCACATACAACGGCCGCGATGGCGCGTGCCCTCACTGTGACGGTCGCGGCGCGGTGCTGGTCGAGATGCACTTCCTGTCGGACATCTGGGTGACCTGCGAGCACTGCCAAGGCCGACGCTTCTCCGAGTCCACCCTGGCCGTAAAGTGGAACGGTCACAGCATTGCCGATGTATTGGAGATGAGCGTGTCCACCGCGTTGTCGGTGTTCTCAAATCACCGGGCCATCGCTCGCCGTTTGCAGCCCTTGGATGATGTCGGTCTTGGATATCTGCGCCTCGGTCAACCGGCCGACACCTTGAGCGGTGGCGAAGCGCAACGCTTGAAGTTGGCGACCGAGCTGATTGGCCGGAAAAAAGAGACGTGCTTTCTCCTCGATGAACCCACCACAGGACTCCACTTTGCGGACGTCGAGAAGCTGCTGACGGTGCTGCACCGGTTGGTGGATGCGGGGCACATGGTGGTGGTGATTGAGCACCATACCGAACTGATCAACAACGCCGACCACGTGATCGACTTGGGCCCGGATGGTGGAAGCGAGGGCGGCCATCAAGTCGTGGCCGGCACACCCGAGCTCGTGGCAAAGACCCCCGGCAGCTGGACGGGGCGTGCGCTCGCAACCCTCGGTTGACGGCGGCCCATCCGGTCAGGGGCAGACAGCCTCGATGCTGAAATTCACCTCTTCACCGTCGGGTCCATCGACCACGATGAGGTAATCTTGCGGCCCGTCTTCGAAGAGGGTGAGCGTCCCGTCGCCCCGGTCGATGTCGTCGGTGCACCGCACGCGGTGGCTGTGATCCTCCGTGGGGCATTCGGCATCCTCTGCCCAACCCGTCCACTGAAACGCGAACACGTCGAGCTCACCGCACGGGGTGTGAAGGTCGATTTGGGCGGTGCCACCGCCCGGATGTTCGAACGCGAACACGCGATCGGGGCCCGCATAAGGACCGTCCCCAAACGGAAAGCATTGCAGCGCGACGTAGAGATCTTCGTTGAACGCATCCGAACCGCCCGCCGTCGTGTAGGTCAATGGGGGACGGTCGCACCGCAACTCGGTCGACACGCACTCGTCGTACATGGACGTGGGTGGGTCGGCATCGCACGGGAAGTCGTCCGGTTCGGGGCCCGTGTCATCCGCGTCCGCATCGGCATCCGCGTCGGCGTCCGCGTCGGCATCCGCGTCGGCATCCGCGTCGGCGTCCACGTCGGCATCCGCATCGGCGGTGCTTGGGGGGTTGATCTGCACCGTCCCCGAAGGGGGCGGCTTGGACTGGCAGGCTGCCACCAACGCGGCTGCAAAGACGATCAAACGCACAGGACCTCCGGAGCACACCATACCCGAGAACGGCTCGGTGCGTCAGACTGTCGACGCAACACCCTCGACCACCGTCTCGCCAGCCGACACCAACGCCGCATACGCGCCGCCCCGTTCCATGAGCTCCTCGTGGGTGCCCGACTCGACAATCTCCCCCCGGTCCATGACCAGGATGCGGTCTGCGCTCTGAATCGTCGACAAACGGTGGGCAATTACCATGACCGTCTTGGTTTCCATGATGGCCGAGGTGGCCGCCTGGATGCGTTGTTCGGTCACCGAGTCGATCGATGCCGTCGCCTCGTCCATGATCACCACCACGGGTTTGTGCGCCATCGCCCGGGCAAAGGTGATCAGCTGGCCCTCGCCCACACTCAGGTCGATGCCCCGCTCGCGCACCTTGTGGTCCCACCCAAGCCGCTCAACCAGCGCGTCTGCCCGCACCATTGCGGTGGCGTCCACGCAGTCTTGCCGGGTCACGGCGGGATTTCCGAGACCGACATTGAATGCCAAGTCAGCCGTGAACAGCTGAATGTCTTGCCGGACTGCCGCCAGCTGCGACCGCAGGTCGCTGGTTCGAATCGAGGAAAGCTCATGGCCATCCAGCCGAATGGACCCGCGGTATCCATCGTACGATTTGTCCAACAGGCGTCCGAGGGTCGTCTTGCCCGAACCGGTGGCCCCAACCACAGCCACCACCTCACCGGGGTTGATCGTGAAGGACACCCCCCGCAACACGTCCTCGGCATCATCCGAATACCGGAACCACACATCGCGAACCTCGATGTGGCCCTTCACCTCATCGAGCGGCACTTCCCCCGCATCGGCCGGCTCGGCATCCGCGAAGAGCTCATCGATCTTTTGGAGCGATGCCGTCGCCCGCTGGATGACGGCAATCTTGCCGCTGGCGTCGCGAAGCGGGCGGAACAAGCGTTGCATGTAATCAATGAATGCGACCAACAGCCCCGCAGTCCGCACTTCTCCGCCAAGCCCGATGCTGTCCGCCATGAGGCCGGCACCAAACGCCAACACCAGGGCCGTGAACATCGATCCGACGCCATCCACGACCGCGTACATCAGGGAGTCGTACACATTGGCGGTGCTGGTCAGGTCGCGAAATCGCCGGTTGCGGCTCTCAAACTCCCGATTGCTTTGGTCTTCGGCACCAAACAACTGAATGACTGCGACCCCGTCGACCCGTTCTGCCAAGTACGCGTTGATGCTGGCCAGCGAGTCGCGAATGGCCAAATACAGCCGTTTCATCTTTCGGCGCAGGAACTCCAAGATGCCCAACAGCAGCGGGGCCATGACCACAATCACCAATGTGAGCTGCCAATCCAGCCACATCATGGCGGTGATGGTTCCGATGATCATCAGGAGGTCCAGCACGATCGTCACCACTCCGGCTCCGAGCGCATCGCCCAAGCTGTCGAGGTCGCTCGTCAACCGGGTCAGCAGCTTGCCGGCGGGCTGCTTGTCGAAGAAGCGTTGCTTGAGCGCCAGGGCGTGGGCAAACAGCGCGCTCCGAAGCCGCAGGATCAACCGCTGCCCCCCCCACGCGATGGCCAGGGTGTAGCTGGCTTCGATCGCGTAGGCGCCGAGGACTGCGCCCAGGTACCAAAACGCCAACGTGTCCAATCCCTCGAGCCGCCCGGGGACCACGTGTTCATCGATGATCCGCTTCAAGAACCACGGCTGGGCCAGACTCAGCGCCGCAATCATCGGGGTGGCGAGCATGCAAAACACCAACACCCACGCATCGGGACGGGCATGCGGCCACAGGCGGCGCAACAACAGGAGATCCCGCTTCATGCGCGCTGAACCTCCCACACGTCGCGGTATACCCCCGGCCGCGCAATGAGTTCATCGTGTGTCCCCTGGTCCACGACGCAGCCTTGCTCCATCACCACGATTCGATCGGCGTGGCGAAGGGCAGAGATGCGATTGCTGACGATGACAACCGTGGGGGGCTCATCCCGACCATGACCGGTGGTGCGCAGCGACGACACCAGCTGCGCCTCCGTCCGGTGGTCCACCGCGGAGAGAACATCATCCAACAACACGAGGTCGGCTTGCCGCAGCAGCGCGCGAGCCAGCGCCACCCGCTGCCGTTGTCCTCCCGACAGCATGATTCCCCGCTGGCCCACCACGGTGTCGAGCCCCTCAGCGAAAACCCGAAGATCAGCCTCCAACGCCGCTTCGGAAGCGGCCCTGCGAACCGCCGCAGCATCCATTGGGGTCCCCAGTGAAATGTTGTCGGCAATGGTCTCCGAAAACAGAAACGGCCGTTGCGGCGCGACGGCGAGCCGATCGCGCCAGGCCGCTCGGTCGAGGGCATTGATGTCCGTCGAGTCCACGCGGACGGAACCCGCCGGCGGGTCGTAGAGGCGCGCCATGATGCGCAAGAGCGTGCTCTTGCCAGCCCCGGTTCGCCCAAACACGCCCAGCACACTCGATGGGGCGACGTCAATGCTGACGTCCGTCAAGACATTGCGTTCCGGATCGTCTGGATAGGCAAAGGTCAAGCCACGAATCGACAACTGAGGAGCGACACCGGACATCTGCGGCTCGGGCGACTCGCCTTCGGGACGGTCGACGGGCTCATCCAACAATTCAAAGATTCGATCGAGGGCGGCTTTCCCGCGCTGCAAGACGCTCAACATCCACCCCAGGGACCGCAGGGGCGGCAACAAGGCCGCGATGAGCGTCGCGAAGGCGGCCAGATCCCCGACAGACAGCGGGCCCGTCACCGCCATCGGTCCACCGACATAGAGCAACGCAAAAACCGCCAGGCCGCCGGCGAGGCCCAGCAGCGGGAATGCCAAGGAACGGATCACGGACAATCGCATCGTGGTGAGCAGCCACGCGTAGTTGCGATCGTGGAGTCGGGTGGAAAACGCCTCCTCCGCGGCAAAGCCCTGAACGGTAGCGATGCCCTGGAAGCTGCCCAAGACATGGTCACTGATTTCACCCAACTCTTCCTGACTTTGCTTTTGAAGGTCGAACAACCGCTTGAGGAACAGCTGAATCACCCCCATCGACACGGCGATGGGGATGATGGTCCAAAGGGTCAGGCGGGGCGAAATCGAGACCATTTTCCAGCCGGTCATGGTGATCGCCACCGTTGTGTTGACCAGCTGCATGAGTCCGAAGCCAATCATGGCGCGGGTCCACGTGATGTCGTTGGATGCACGACTCACGATGTCGCCGGTCCGGTGATCGGCGTAAAACCGGGGCTGGAGGTTCAGCAGATGCCGAAACAGATCGCCGCGAAGCCGGTACTCCATGTCACGCCCAGGGTTGAAGAACAGCACACGACTCAACGTTCGAACCACGATGACGGCCAAGCCCATCAGGGCAATCGTGGCCACATACCCGCCAACACTGCCGCCGTCGGTGAGCGCATCAATGGCCCTGCCCAGCTGGATGGGAATGGTCACCGTCAGCCAGTTGGTGGCCAACAGACACACAGCCCCCGCCAAGAAGCTCCAACGATGCGGCCAGGCATACCGGCGAACCATTCGGCGAAGGATCGCCCTATTCTTCATGCGAGGCCCCGTCTGGCACCGCGAACCCGCTGGCCGCCGCCGCGGGGGCGGAGGTCCGGCCCCAAGGAGCAGGTGTCGGCGACGATGGAGTTCATGACGGCACCTTATCCCAGTGGCCTTGGGATATCATGAGGCGTGATACCCATCGCCTTCGATACCGATCGCGCCCTCCTCGACGTCCACTGGCTGGTTCGAGAGATCGGGCCGCGCGTGCACGAATCACCACAGGAAGCCGATGCGGTGCGCGGGGTGATCGAGCGTCTGAGCGAAGCGGGGTGGACGGTTCGGATGCGACACGGTTCGCCCGTCGCCTGCCGGGGCGACTCATCCATCCTCTACTTGGCCCATGTCGACTCGGTCGCGGGCTCCCCGGGTGCCGTGGACAACGCGGCGGGCGTGGCCGTGTTGCTGGAGCTGGCCCGCAACACCTCCGCAAGGAACCTCTGCCTTGGCTTTCCCGTTGGCGAAGAAGCCGGTCTTCGCGGCTCGCGGGCACTCGCATCCGGTTGGGATGAACCCCTCCAACTGGTGGTTTCGCTTGACCTCATCGGTACCGGCAGCCCCACCGCGATCGACCTCAATCGGTCTTGGGGAAGCACCGAACTGCGGTGGCTCAAACGCCACACGGCGATCGAAGTGCCCATTCTTCACCGCATCGTGGGCCGGGCGCTGCCCCAGTGGCGCAGTGACCATGGGCCATTCGCCGCGACCGGCACACTGGCGTTTCAGATCATGACCCGGGGCCCCGACGCAGTGTTCACGCGGTACCACCAAGCCACCGACGACACCGTCGACCCTCAGGCCATGGTCGCGACGGCCACCGCGTTGGACGCGCTTGCAACGAACGGACCGCCACCACGGGGGGCGCCCGATCCCGCCCTCCCCGTCGGCTCATGGGTCATCCCGGGCAGCGTCGTCTGGGGCGCGTTTGGCCTTGGACTGCTCTCGGGCATCCCGGGCCTCGCCCGTCCACGCGCTTTGCTGCCGGACGCGGTTCGCCTGCTCGCCATGACGGGCGCAGCAGCCATTGGCATGCTGCTCCCCCTCCACATCGGGTTTCCGGTGTCTGAGGCGGAGCAGACGGTGTACGACGTGGTCGGACTGGAGCCCACCGGCTGGTGGAACGCGGCTCCTTGGTCGGTCGCGCTGGCATGGGCGGCCTGGCTTTTTTTCTGGCGAGCCTTGCCGGGAACCGGACATCCGGCGTTGCCGGCGGCGGTGCTCTCCATGATTGCATTGGCGATCGATCCACTCGTCGCGCTGCCCTTCTCATTGGCCGCCGTCTTGGTGCGCGTGCACCCGCTGTTCGGTGCATTTCCCGCGGTCTTGCTCGTCCGTCCCGAGCCCCTTCGAGAGTTTGCATTCTGGGGCATCATGCCCCCATCGGCTTGGCCCATCCTCTTCTTGGCAGCGTGCGCCGCCGTTGGCAGAATACAGACAGGGCGATGAAGGCGTTTACCGAACATCTCAAACTGCGGACCATGAGGCGCGTCCGCGACGCGGTCGGGCGAGTTGTGACTGAAGACATTCAGTTCGCGACCGCTTCGGGCTATCGAATTGCGGCCACCTTGACCCTCCCAGAGGGCGGAACCGAGGTGCCCGCGGCGGTACTGTGCCCCGGTGGCAACCGCGATCGCCAAGACTTCCGCGACCGCGAGCCGATCCGACCCGAAGAGGTCGCGGGCTTGGGATGCGCTGCGTTGACCTTTGACCCCACGGGCCGAGGGTCAAGTTGGGGACCCGAAGACTATGGAGGACTCGAACACCACGATGCGGCGGCATCCGCCGTGCGCTGGGCCCGAAACCACCCCGCGATTCGTTCCTCCGGGGTTGGCTTGGTCGGCCTCGAGCTGGGCAGCGCCACCGCAATCGGTGCCGCGCGAGTGCTGGCCGAGCAGGGCGTGCCCGCAGCCTGGGTCTTGGACTGGGAAGGGCCCAGTGACCGCCATGACATCACGCGAGACGGCAGCAACTTGGCCCCGGCTCTCGGCCACCCAATCTCCGATGACACCTTTTGGTTCCCCAGAGAAGGCGTGCACCACGTCGGACAGATTCGTTGTCCCTATTGGCGGCTTCAAGCCGACCCGGATCATGCGCGGTCCCGCGACCTGCGCCATGCGATTCGAATGATGGACGCCGCCACCAACCTGCAGTGGTACCGGCTCAACTTCCACACTGCCGGACAAGTTCCCGGGCTGCCCACGTGGCTCAGAGCGGGTCAATACCGTGCGAATCAAGCGCTTCTGCGGGCAATTGGGGAACTGAGTCGCGGTCGATAAACAACGCGCGACACGACCGACTGTGCTCTTCCCATTCCGGCCATGACGTGGTGACTTGACCGCCGTCCTCATCGCTACGGCTGCCCACAGCATGGCCGCTGGATGCGACCGTACGGGACTCGAGGACGCGGACTCCGGACGCCGCCCAGTCGTCCAGCATCCCACGAATCGACGTTCGAAAGCTGCCTTCAGCAGCGGCCGGCGCATCGGACAAGTCGGTGGCACCCTCCACCATTCGAACAATCCCGCCCGCCAGGTGCAGGTCCACAACAGCCAGTCGTCGCTCCGAAGATGGCGTCGTGCGGCCCTCTCGAAGGTGTTTCAGCCGCCCACCTCCCCGCACTGCGCGCGCCTTCATCACCACCACCTCGCCCGGGACAATCAGCAACGGCGCCTCCTTCAGCTTTTCCCGAGGCCCCGATTCCGGCGGCTCGGCGGTCCAGTCGTGGACGGCAATGGTCTCGGGGCCGTGCTCAAAACCGATCAACAGCGCAGCGGGACCCACGGCGATCATGTCGTTGGGGGCGACAACGGCAGCAGCCACGTGCAGATCGGCACGGATGGCGGCGGCCAGCACCTCGAGCCGTTCAGCCGTTTCCGAGCGCAACACCACCCGGGGCTGCTTTGCCAACGCAATCATCCGGGCCGTCACGCCATCCACGCCCAGCGCACCGGCAATGGCCTCCCCCCGATCCGCGTCGTTGAGGCCTTCAACGACCAGCGCGAATGGTCGGCGGTATCGTGGGAGCAGAACGTCGGGTGCCGGAGCCGGCTTTGGGGGTGCAACGTTGACTGGGCCCCACTCGGCCAACCGCGCGCGGACCTCCGCAAGCGCCGAGTCCCGGGCGGCGGGCTCGTTCGCGAGATGGGCATCATGGGCCCGACCGGCCGCGGACCGCAGCTCCCGCAAGATCTCGAGCGGCTCTTTTGCATCGTCGGACCGGTCCCCCTCGGGCGGCCCGTCGGACTCGCTGTTGTGCGCAACCATGGCGGCCTGCAACTTGTGCGTGGTGCCCAACGTCATCGCCTGCCGGACGAGCGCATCGATGTCATCCGGCACGGACACGGCGTTGGGTGGGGGCGCCGTCGGTTCAGGAAGTGGGCCCCCGCAATACATGCACGCTGCCTTGTGAGGCGCGTTCGGCCGGCCGCAATCGAAACAGTTGTGCTGCACCCCGTCAGACTACTTCAACTTCGGCAAACCCCTCAAACTCAATGGGCGGTCCCACAGCGCCGCGAGAGCCGCGATGCGTAGCTTGAACCTCGAGTGTCACGGTGCTGTCACTTGACTCAACCGAGCTTTGGGGTGATCTTAGGGGCGGGTCGCTGGCCCCCCACCAGCCCAAAGGCCCCTTCCCCGAGCAAGCTCCTCTCCATGAATGGCGAACCCATCCATACCCTGCGCATGCAGGCCACTCCGGCACCCACCCGACCGCGGCGCTCTCCGGCCGTGCTGATGGGCGCGTTGCTGATCGGATTCTTGATTCCGACCGGCAACGACGATCTGTGGATGTGGGTTCGGGCCATCAACGGCATCGTTGCCGCCGTGGCCATCTGCAGCCTCATGCATACCGCCGAGCAACGCTGGCACGACCGCTTCGTCGACCAAGGCCTTGCCCAACGCTTGCTCGCTCACTTGAGCCTGATGTTGGCGGCCGTGGCGTTTGGGACGGTGGCTGTCTATTTCGTGGGCATCCCGCTGAAGACGGTGGGCGACGGTGGCACGAGCCTGGTTGTCATGATTGCGGGTACGCTGTGGCTCAACAATGCCGCTGGCGGTGCGGTCATGGTGATGGTCGTGGACCGAATCATTCGTCCCTTCACGCGCGAGTTCCGGAGCCGCATGAACGCTGCGGCGTTGACGTTGGTCGGGCTGATGGCGCTCATCGCATACTGGACCGCACAGGCCGGTGTCGATGTCCTGCAGTTGTCCAGCAATCAAACCCCGAGCAACCTGCGCCTGTCGCTGGGATTGGACCGGGTCTGGACGATGGACCCCACCTTGCTTCAGGAGTTGACCGCATCGGGTGAGTTGATGACGCAGCTGTACTTCGCGTTGATGATTGGTTTGGCCACACCCGCCATGATGAGCGCAAGCGGCAAGCTCTCGCAGACGCTGATGGCCAACCTCGACCCCATCAAAGCCGGTTTCGCTGCCATCGCTCGCGGCGAGCTCGACTTTCGCATTCCCGAGCAAGGCACTTCCGACTTTGCCCGACTCAATGCCACCTTCAACCAAATGGTGCAGTCGCTCGGGATGGCCAAGCGAATGGAACTGGCATTTGGCTCCTACGTCTCCGAAGAAATCCTCGACCAAATCAAGAGCCAACACGGCGAAGCCAACCTGGAGCCCACCCTTCGAATGGCCACCGTGTTTTTTGTCGACATTCGCGGGTTCACCACCCTCAGCGAGCGCATCAACCCCAAACAACTGCTAGCCATCCTGAACCGGTTCTACGAAGAGGTGGCAACCGTGGTTCAGTCCCACAAAGGCTTCTTGGTTCAGTACATCGGCGACGCGGTGGTCGTGGTGTTCAACGGTCCCCTCGAGCAACCCAACCACGCCGATATGGCGGCCGCCTGCGCCGTGGACATTCAGCGCGCGGTGGACCGCCTAAACAACCTCGAACTCTTCCCGGAGGCCGGCGACCTTCGCATCGGAATCGGCGTCGCCACCGGCCCCTTGGTGGCGGGAAACCTGGGCGACTCCGACCATCTGCTGCAGTACACCGTGCTTGGTGACACCGTAAATCAAGCATCGCGTCTCACGGGCCTCACCCCGCCGGGCGCCGTGTACGTGAACCAGCGAAACGCCGAGATGATCGACCCCAATCACGACCCGATCGCGCTGGACCCCGTGAAGGTGAAGGGACGCGCCCGAAAGGTCCAGCCGCACCAGATCTGGCCTCGGATGGAGTTCACCGACGTGACGGAGGTTCGCACGCGACCCCTCACGGGTTGGCCGGTCGGGGAAGCGTAGCGCAGCCGCTTCAGGTCAGCTGCTCAAGGGTTTCGATCAACCCCGCCCGGAGCGACGGGGTCATCGGCGTCAGAGGAAGGCGCAGTTCGTTTTCGAGCAGGCCCAGATGGGCCAAGGCTGCCTTGATGGGGATCGGGTTCGACTCGATGAAGAGATCGCGGAAGAGCGGAAAGAGCCGTTCATTGAGTCGCGCCGCCTTCTGGAGCTCGCCGGAGATGGATGCATCCACCAGTGCACGCATGGCTTCCGGCACGGCGTTGGATGCCACAGAGATCACGCCGTTGCCGCCCTGCGCCAGAAACGGCATCGATGTGAAATCATCGCCCGACAACAAGGAAAAGTCTGGGCCGCAACGACGGCGAACGTCGGTGGCGTTGGCCAAGTCTCCGGTTGCGTCCTTGAGCGAGGTGATGGTGGGGATTTCGCTCAGGCGGGCCACCGTCGCCGGCGCGATGTGGACCACTGACCGACCCGGAACATCGTACAAACACACCTCGACATCGACCGCTTCGGCAATCGCGCGGAAGTGCCGGTACAACCCTTCTTGCGTGGGCTTGTTGTAGTACGGCGCCGTCGCCAGCACCCCCGCCACGCCAAGGTTTTGGACACGACGCCCAGTGCTGATCGCGGTGGCGGTGCAGTTGCTGCCGATGCCGGCCATCACTGGGACCCGACCATTCGCCTCTTCCACGGCCCACCGAACGACCTCAACATGTTCGTCAACGGTCAAGGTCGGGGCCTCTCCCGTGGTTCCACAGGGGACGAGCCCTTGCACCCCGCCATCCAGTTGCCTTCGGACCAAGGATCGGAATGCCGCTTCATCCACCGCACCGTCTGAAAAGGGCGTCACCAACGCTGTCATTAGGCCTGAAAAGGTCATCGCACGCCTCCACGGAGCCCGCTTATCCTCGCGGCGTCAACTCGGCAGAACTCAGCCCGCCGCCGACAAGCGTGCCCGAGCCTCGTCAAGACGGTCGACGCCCCCATCGATCACAACGGACCCCTGCTCCATCAGCACGATTCGATCGGCAACCTTCTCGAGCGTATCGAGAATGTGGGTCGACAAGATCACCGTCGCGCCATCTTGGCGCAGCTCGTTGAGCACGCCGACCACCCGCACGGCACTGGCGGGATCGAGGCCATTGAGGGCCTCGTCCAGCACCAAAACGGGCGGCCTGGCAACCAGGGCAGCAGCCAATGCAGTCTTGCGACGCATGCCCTGCGAATACTCGCGAATCAATCGGTCGGCGTCGGTTCCCAGTCCCGCGACGCCCAGCGCCCAGTCCACGTCGCCAGACCCCCGGATTTCAGCGACAAACTCGATCATTTCCCGCGCCGACAAATATTCGTACAGCGTTGGGTGCTCGGGAACCGTGCCCAACATCCGGCGGGCAGCGCCTGGATCGGCCACCACGTCGGCACCGGCCACCACGACCGTTCCAGCGGTGGGGGCCAACTGGCCCGTGAGCATCCGGATCGTGGTGGTCTTGCCCGCCCCGTTGTGGCCAACCAAACCCACGAACTCTCCGGGCTGCGCCACGAGGTCGATGCCATCGACTGCCACGACTCGACCGTATTCTTTCCGAAGTCCATTCACCGCTATTGCTGGTGCATTCATCCTACCATCCTCACAAAACCAGCCCACGCCACCAAGGCGATGGCCGAGTAGCCCCACTGGGCATGGCGCCGCCATGCCTCCGAGATCCACGCACCGCAGCAGGCGGTCACCACGGCGAGGCCTGCCAATGCCGCCCCGACGATGAGCCCAGCCGCGCCGTGGCGAAAGACCAGCACCCCTCCGACGGGCGCCACAACGCCCATCCCATAAGCCAACGAGACCGCCACGCGCGCGCCCACCACGGCCGTCCGTTGCACGCCCAGCGCTTCGCTGAGCCAGGGGGGATCGACAGCCGCCATGCGCGGCCCGACAGCCGTGACCCAAACGATTGCGCCCGCTCCCCAGAACACCGCATTCGACGGATCGCTCCAAGCCCCCAGCGCAACCAAGGCGCCCAAGGCCCATCCGCCGGTCGCAAACAAGCGCTGGGACCGCCAGCCGTTCCGCAGGGCTCGCAGAAGTTCCGGGCGGTCCTTTGCCAGATGCTGCAAGTAGACCGGCTCGGCGTGCTCGGCTTGGCTGGCCGAAGCCCACGCCCCGTCCACCTCCGCCAGCAACAGACTCGCTTGCACGTAGAACCGGCTCGCCAGCGAGCCAACCACGGCCCATGCCAGCGCACCCAAAGCGGGCGGGATTGCCATCCAAGCCAAGCCCAGCGACGCGCCCTCCAACCAGGCTTGAAGCCCCATGGAACCAAACTCGACGCCCAAACCAACTGCCAATAGCGCCACGCCCGGCGCGTAAATCAACGCAGCCTGCATGGGTGGATTGTCGCCCCGCAGTGCATCCAGCACGGCGGCCAACCTGGGGCTGTAGGCGGCCCACACGCTGCCCAAGTGAACCGCAAAGCCGACGCCCAGCGCACCCAAGAACGCACCGATCACCAACAACAACGACGCCGCATAAACCGGCAACCCCGCGGTCTGCCCAATCGGCACCATCATGACCCCAGCCAGCGCGACCACATACAGCTGCGAGCGCAGCGTCATTCGACCAATCGCCGTGACCAGAAGCCGGGCGCGAATCGGGTGGACATCCAGAACGGCCCGGTCCGGACCGCGAACCAAGGCTGAGTAGGTGGCCAAGATCACCACGGCTGCCACCAAACTTGCGATGCGTGCCACCGACACCGAGAGCGCCGATGCGTACACCTCAAGCGGCACCGCAGGGTCCTGCGGCAGGTACGAAAACCAGGTATCCCGAATCATCGGCAGCGCTGCAACCGCCGCGCCTACGGGAATCAAGCGCTGCCAGGGCCACCCGCGGTGGCCCGCAATCGTTCGATGGATCCGGATGTACGGATTGGACACAACCCCCCCTCGGCGTACCTACGCTTCACGCCTCGACGGCATGGACGCAACCCGAAAAAGTTGACAAGTGGTGTCCGATCAATAACGAGGGGGGCGATTTTGAGGGGAGACACCGTGATTGCACTGCTCACACTGCTGTTGGTTGGTCCGCAAGCATTGGCCGATGATGTCGAGGCGGACGACGAGTTTGGATTTCTGGAAGAAGGCGAACGCAACCGCGCCAAGGTCGAAGCCGATCGGGCACCCAGTGCCAGCATCTTTCTTCAAGAAGACGACGATGCGATGCCCGTCTGGGAGGCGGGAGACTCGGGCGAACCCTTCGAAGGCATCGATGACGACCTGGCGGAAGAAGACGATATGGACATCGACCCGATGAACGGTGACCCCATCGAAGACATGGTGGGACTCGGCCCCGATATGCGTCGGTTGACCCCGCTCGGGGACCACTTCGACTTGTCGGTCACGCGCTCGCCGCTGGGACCACTGGTGGTGGAACTCCCACTCCTGGTTGCGCGAACACCGCGGGATCTCGTGGGCGACCTTTGGATTGTCGCGGACTTCTACGTCGACGGGCGCAAGACCGGTGAGGCACGACACTTCTTCACCCCAGCCAGCGCTTCCGAGATGTCCGCCACCTATGCCTGGCTCAAGTCCACAGTGCCGGTCAGCAGCCCAAGCGGGATCGCCGAAGTGCGGGTCTTCTCCGCTCCCCCGGGCAAGAAAGAGCGCCTGTTGTTTGCGAAGAAAGCGATCTTCACCAACTGACCGATTTACAGGGCAGCGGTGGGCTCTCCACGCAGCGAGTTTGTGAAGCCCGCAATGATCGAGACGTCAACCGTCCGGCCCACTTGGTCCAGCGTTCCGGGGAAGTTCACCATCTTGAATGTGCTGGTGCGGCCGCACACCACGCCCTCGTCGTACCGACTCGGGCCCTCCACCAGAACCGCGTGCGTCTGTCCCGCCATCGCCTCGTGGGCCAACCGCGAGATTTCGCGTTGGCGAGTCTGAAGCCGCATCAAGCGCGCTTGCGCCACCGAGTCCGGCACCTCGTCCTTCAGCAACCGCAACGCCGGCGTGCCGGGTCGTTGCGAATACTTAAAGGAAAACGACGACTCAAAGCCCACGGCGTCGAGCAGGGTCATGGTTTCCTCAAAGTCTTCGTCGGTTTCGCCCGGAAACCCGACGATGAAGTCGGTGCTCAAAACGATGTCGGGGCGCGCGTCTCGCAACTGGTCGACGACCTCCAAAAACCGCTCCCTGGTGTAAAAGCGCTTCATTCGCCGCAGCACCCGACTGCTGCCCGATTGCACCGGCAGGTGCAGGTGGCTGGTCAACTTCGGGAGGTCCCGGTACGCCTGAATGACGTCGGGGCCCATGTCCCGCGGGTGGCTCGTCGTGTACCGAATCCGTTCCACCCCCGCGACATCGGACACTGCATACAGAAGCTGGGCGAAGGTTCGTTCACCGGCCACCTTCAACCCGTAGCTGTTCACGTTTTGGCCGATCAGGGTGATCTCACGAACGCCGGAGTCGACAAGCGCCCGAACCTCGTCCACAATTTGGTCGGAGGGACGCGAGACTTCGGGACCCCGAGTCGAGGGCACGATGCAGAACGTGCACTTGTTGTCGCACCCCTTCTGGATGGTGACGAACGCGCCGACCTGACCCTCGGATGCGGGGTCCAAGTCGGACGCAAACACGTACGTGTCCAGGTCAAGGAACTCGGTGTCGAGCACCTGCTTGGTGCCGCGGGGCACCGTGGAACCGGCTGCGGAGACCAACTCTCGAACCCGGGGCACAGCGTCCGGTCCAAAGACCAAATCGAGTTCACGGTAGCGCTTGAGGAGCTTCTCACCCTCTTGCTGAGCCACGCATCCGGCCACCGCAACGGTCACTGGCCGGTCCTGCGTGCGCTTGATCTTCAGCGCTTCCCCGAGGAAGGAATGCAGCTTCAACTCCGGCTTTTCCCGAATGGAACAGGTGTTGACGATGATGACATCGGCGTCGTCCATCGACTCGGTCGGCTCGTAGCCGTCCTTGCCCAGCAATGCATGGATCTTGCCGGAATCGTACACGTTCATCTGACAACCAAAGGTCTGGACAAAAACCTTTCCCATCGGCGCCTCCATCGGTTCAAGGGAAGCAAGTACCCGGCGAGGGGGGTGTCTCGCAAGTGACACCACGGTGAGAACTTGGCTCATGGCGGCGAATCGACTTTGGTATATTGCCGCCATGCACACGCTCCTGCTCCCGTTCCTTGCCTGGACCATCGCGGCCTGCAGCCCCGATGTGTCCCCGTGCGAACAGCTCCAAGAAGAGGTCTGTGCGTGCGACGGCGAAGCCGCCAACTACCATTGCGAGCTGCGCACCCAACAGGCCAACGAGGCCGAAGCGCTGGGAGACCAAGACGACACCGACGCGTACGATGACGCGCAAGAAGTCTGCGGCGAGGTCTACGAGGACTTCATGGACGCGGGTGGTTGCGGTTCACTGATGCTGCCCGAGAGCCGCGAGGGCTAAGCTCACGCGCGCGCCAGCTCTTCCGCTCGCACGGCGCGCCACCCTTGCGCCAATCGGGGCTCGAAGCCCCGCTTTTTGGCGGCGATCCCGAACGCATCGACGTCTTCCGCCGTCAAGCGGCGCCCAATGCTGTACGGCTGAGACCGCTCGCTGCACGCCAACACCAGGGGTTCGATCAAGCAGGCAAACACCTGGCGGGGTCCGTACCCGCTGAGCACGTGGTAGAGCTGGCCCCAAAAGCCCTTTTCCCAACCGATTGGCAGCGACACGGCCTCCCCAGCCAAGACGCGCACCGACGGATCGATGGGGCCCGTGACGGTGCCTGGAATGGCGACATCAACCACAACCGATCCCGGCTGCAGGCAGTCTCCGGGCACGGTTCCACCGGTGGGACCGGCCCCAACAACAACGGGCGCCCGGGCTGCCGCTGCCGCCGCGGTCCGACACACGGTCACGTCGTGTCCTCGAGCCGCTCGTGGATGATCCACGATCACGCGGATGCCGTCGTCCACCAGCCACTGCATCACCGCCTGACCAACGGGACTCCGGGACCCCACGATGGCCACCTCAGCGGAACCACGCGCGGCGCACACCGTTCGGACATTCTGCAGCAATGCCCACGCCGTGGCAGCGCCTCCGTTTGTCACCGGCATGGGCAGGCGTTCAGCCAAGGCGTCGCCTCGGCCCCCGACCACCGCGCACAGGCTGCCCAAACCAACCGCAGAGACGGGACCCGCCAAGCTCACCGCGCGCTGCATCCGGTCCACCGCCCGGTCTTGGTCCGCCAGCATGTCTTCGGGCGTCATCGGGACGCCAACAACCACGCCATCGGCCACGCCACGAAGCCGAAAGCGGCACACGGTCAGGACGTCTTCCGGACCCGTTCCGGAATTCCATTGCCCAATCAGGCCCATGCGCGCACCGGGCACGCCCATGATTCCCCGGTGCACGCGACTCAAGGCGTGCACCACAAAGCAAAAGCGTGGGGTGGCTACCGGCGGATGTTCAGCCGGTGGCGCCATCGCCGTTCGCCTTCTGTTCCAGCAGGTGGCAGACCAAGTTGTAGAACGTTGCCACTCGGAACACTTCGGGGACCTCCGTGACGCGCATGCCATCGACGAATTCCGCCGCAGGCACCTCCGGCATCAACTGGCGAAGCGCTGCAAGCCCCGCTTCGGTCAGGATGCCGTCCACTTCATACTGACCGGCCTCTTCCTGCGCGGTGCCCTCAATGCCCCCACGGGGAATCTTGATGTCGAACGCACGCTCCAACCGGTAGACAATGTCCAAGAAGTCGAGGCTCTCGGCGCCCAAGTCCTCGATCAGTTTTCCATCCATCTCGACTTCGTCGTCTTCGAGGCCGAGGGCTGCTGCGAACGCATCACGCACCTTCAGCCAAGTCGCTTCATCCGGATTCAAGTGGTAGCTCATGGACACTCCCCGTCGCACGCTGGATCGCGCGCCGACTCGCTCCAGACGATAACCGTGGGTGAGGGGTTTAGCGGGGTTCAACCCACATCGTCACTCATCGGTCACCGTTCGCGCACCCAGCGGCGGCACACGTCGACCGGGCCCGTCGCCGCGCCGAGAAACCCAACCTCGCCTTCCGCACCCATCGGCGCGGCAGGGTGCATCATGGAGCACACATCCGGCGTTCCGGGTCGAAGGACCACGAATCCCGCACCGTCGCCGCAGGCCATGTCTGGCAGCGCATCATCCGCGTGTGACCACGCATCCGCACCACCGGCAACAACCAAGTCCGCGCGGCCTTCAGCCACCGCCAGCACACCCTCACGAAGGGCATTCCACCCCCCAGCCGGTCCGTCGCAGTAGTTGGCGTTCACCCCCTGGAGGTCGTGAATTGCGGCGGCGAAGCCAATGATGTTGTTCGACAAGCCGCGCACCAGCCACAGCGGGTGGATCAGCGGGTAGCCGCGCTCCGCAAAGAGGCTCATGTCGAACCCCTCGGGGCCCATCGAGGCCTCGAGGGCATACCGAAGGTCATCCGGATCGCCCGACTGCGGGCTGGCTCCCACGTAGATGCCCCGGCGGTGGGGCGGGACCGCCGCCCACTCGCCGTCATCATCGAGCGCCATCTGAATGGCTGAGATCCCCAACTGAACGGCGCGGGTCATCAACTTCAGCGACTTCCGGTCGGCAATGAATGTTCGGGCACGAAACCCGGGAACGCTTCCACCAGCGGCCTCTCCGAGTCCGTCCGAACCGATGCCTGCGGGACACAAGAGCCCAACACCCGTGATCGTGACAGGGCGGCGATCAGCCATGCAACCCCTCCGCATGGCCAAAAACCAGTGCTGCATTCTGGCCGCCAAAGCCGAAGCTGTTGGACACGATCAACCGCGGCGCCCGCCCGACAGGTGCGGGGAGCACGTCGATGGTCACCGCCGGATCCCGTTCCAACAGCCCGGCCGTTCCCGGCATGAACCCGTGCTCCAACGCCGCAATGCATCCGGCGGCCTCGATTGCGCCCGCAGCAGCGATGGTGTGACCGATGGCGCCCTTGAACGAGCTGACGGTTGCACCCGGGGTGACGCGCCCGATGGCGGCGGCTTCGGCAACGTCGCCCACGGGGGTCGCCGTTGCGTGAGCGTTGACGTGATCGACCTCGGATCCCGCGATGCCCGCATCCCGCAAGCCCGCGCGCATCGCCGCCTCGGCGCCGAGACCGTCGGGCTGGGGTGCCGTGGCCGCATGTCCGTCGACGCTCGTCCCTGCCCCGAGCACGCGGGCCCGAATGCGGGCACCACGAGCGCGCGCGTGGTCCTCCGACTCAAGCACGATCATGGCGGCGCCTTCACCGATCAAGAATCCGTCGCGGTGTTTGTCGAACGGCCGCCCCACTCCCGGAGACAGCGCCCCCAGAACAACAAAACTCAAGAGCCCAAACGGATGGAGCATGCTGTCGTGGCCGCCCACGATGGCCACGTCGACTTCCCCTCGGCGAATGGTGCGAAAGCCCTCAGCAATCGCCTGCGCTGCAGCGGCGCATGCCGAGAAACTGGTGCCGCACGGCCCCTGCGCGCCCACACGGCGCGCGACCTCGGAAGTGACCCGCGCGGGATCGTGTCGTCCCGGCGCCGCCCGGTCGGCGGCGAGATCCGCCAACATGCTCTGCCGATCAAAGTCCAGACCCGACGCATCGATGTGGGTATACGCATCCTCGGCCAATTCATGCGGCGTCACGCTGGACAACCCCGTACCCAGAAACACCGACCGAATGCCAGTGCCGAGGCCATTCGCATCGGCGACAGCTTGCTCGAGTGCATCGAAGGCCAGCCAGGCCTTTCGGTCGTCGGCAAACCCGTCCACAGGGGTCACCGGCGACCTCACCGCGGCCATTCGACTCAACGGCAACGCTCCCTCGTACGGCGATGCGGCCAGCGCGTTGGTCTGGAGCGCGTCGATGAGATCCGAGAAACGGGGTCCGGCAGCACTGACCACCCCCACTCCGGTCACCACAACCGGCCTCATTGCAGCGCGCATTGGTCCGAACCGTCGGCAAAGCAGACCCACAGGCCGGGCGTCGCCACAGCCACGGTCGTGTCCATCCGTTCTCCAAGCCCGGCACCGTACGCCGTGACGCGGCACCTTGATGCCGCTGCGCGGGCGATCGCGGCATCGGTCGACCCCTTGGCGGCCCCTTCCGAACACCGAACGCGGAATTTGGTTGTCTCTGACCACGCAGACCGAAACCGAATCTGCCCGTCCTCCGGCGCGACTGCGTCGACGGCGTCGAGAGCGGCCGCGGTTGCGGTCCCCTCGGCCATGGCTCGCTCCGCTTCCGATGGACCAGTCAGCGTTCGGGACGCGGACCGCTCGCCGCCTCCGGGGAACCAACCGCGCACGCCCCCCCAGTCCTGCGCCACGGCCATCACGCCCACCAACATCGCCAAGACCAGCGGCACGGCTGCCCCAAGGACGACCATTGACCACGGGGTCTTGATCGGAACGGGGTCCAACCCCGCCATCGTGTCGAAGGTGGGCAGCTCGGCGGTTTGGGACCGTTCGTCTTCGACGGTTGCTGCGCTTTGCGGCAACCGCGGAGGCGTTCGGACCACTTCGGGTGCAGCGACGGGTGACGCCGGCACAGACGGCCGCGTTGTGTCTTGGTGAACCGGCTCTGGCACATCGGTGGGTGCCACGGACGGCGCTTCCTGCGTTCCCTCTGTGAACTCCGCTTGGGTTTGGTCGTTCCACCCCAGGGCGTCGGTCCATTCCCCGTTCGCGGGCCGCCCGGGCGGGTCGAGTGGACTGGGTCCGGCCGAGATGGGTATGTCCGAGGCAGAATCCAGTTCCGCCAAGGCCCCTCGCCTCAACGCTGCGGCCCGATCGGACTCACGGGACGGCACCGCTCGCTGTATGGCGGGCGACCGAAGCGTCTCTGCGGTGGGGTCAAGCGGCTGCAGCACCGCCGAGTCTTCTCTGAGGATCGCATCAGAGAGCGGTTCCACTTCCACTGACCGCGCCATGGCCGCCTCCACAGCGGCTGGAACGGTGGCTTCGCACCAGGCCACCATGTCATCGGTGGGTATCCGGCGGGCGAGCTGCTTCGCATCTTGGCAGAACGTGGCCGCATCCGGTCGGTGCGTGTGCTCGAAGTGCAGTGCGCGCAGCAGCAGGGCCTCGACTCCAGCAGCGACCTCCGGCGGCACGTCGATGCACCCCCGCAAGAAACTCAGCCGATTGGCGAGGTGCGCATCATGGGTGCTGGCCCGACCCTGCGCCTTGCCCAGTCGCTCGAATGTCAACAGCTCGAACAAGGTGGCCGCCAGCGAGTAGACGTCGGAGCTGGGCGTCTCGGGTTCAAAGAAGAGTCGCTCGGGGGCCATGTATTCGACGGAACCGAACTGCAGCTCCTGCGTGGAGGCTTCACGGGACGCAATGTCCGACTGTGCCACGCCAAAGTCCAGAACCTTTGGGACACCGGCGCCATCAATCATGATGTTGCTGGGTTTGATGTCGCGATGAATCACACGGAGCGGTTTTTCGCCTTTCTTGGGGGGCCGGTTGTAGGCCGCATCCAACGCGTTTGCGACCGCCGCGACCATCTCCAAAGCGACTCGAGCCGGGATGCGCGCCTCCACAGACCGGCAATGACCCATCAAATACCGCAGGTCCACGGCGTCGAGGTACTCCATGACGACCGCGGACCGACCATCAATGCTGGTCAACGCGTAGACGTCCACGATGTTTCGATGGCGCAACAACCCGAGCAGTCGCGCCTCATCACGAATGCGACTCGACACCTCGTCCACATCGGTCCACTGCGCGTTGAGCAGCTTGATCGCCACCACGCGCGAGAACCCATCGTTGTGCTCTTCCTTGCACAGATAGACGGTTCCAAACCCACCGCGCGCGATGGGTCGAATGAAACGAAACTGCCGGCTAGAATCCGCCACGGTCATCCCCACGACTCCCGGAATCGTAGCACGCGTGCCCGTCGTCCACCGCCACCGATACGCCGACTGCGGGCTGTGAGCCTTCCCGAGCCTCGACCCAGGCTGACGGTGCTCGACGACCAATGCAAAAGGCCACGGCCATCATCGCGTCCGCCGCATGGCAGTGCCCGACGCGGTCGCGATGGCGCGTCGGATCGTTCACGGGGGCACCGCCCCGTGCCGTGCCGATGCGCGCAAACACAGCGGCTTTCCGTGCGGATGCAGACGCAAGCGATTCGACCAACAATGCCACGCCCGCCTCGCCCGGCGATTCGATGGGCGCACCTCCGGATGCTCGCAACAAGTCGCGCACCGCTCCGGCCGACACCCATGTGTCGGAGGCCACGACCAGCGCCGCATCGCAACGGCCTTCATGGATCGACCAGATCGCGGCGCGCAGCGCGGTCATCCCCGCAGCCGCCCCGCCACACCACGCACCGTTCTCACCCCGGACATCCAAGTGGATGGAGATGTGCGCCAGCGCCATGTTCGGCAATGTCTTGAGGGGCAACAGCGGCGGATAGACGTCGCGACACGGACCCGCGACCGCCACCTCATCCACCCGTCCATCCCGGTGCGCCGCAATCAACGCGGCCGCGGATTCGCCGTCGTCACCCGGCTCGCGACCCACCCCGACGTACAACCCCAAAGCGTCCCGAGATCCCCGCCACTCGCGCAGCGCAGGACCCGCAGCAGCCAACGCCAGTTGGGACGGACGCGCCATCAGTTTGCGATCTTTGCGGCGCTTCAGCCAAGGCCGCAAGTCGATCGAGGCCACCGATGCAGCGGTCGTGTGCGGCAATCCCACCAAGTCGTCGCGGTGTTCAAGCGCTGTCCGATCGCCATGGTGGGGAAATTCGCCAAGGGGCGTGCACAATCCCACACCGGTGACCGCGACATCAGGCATGCTTGGAAACCACCAAGCTGCCGTTCGACCCGCCAAATCCAAACGCATTGGTCATGGCATGGGTCACCGAAGCATCCCGAGCCGCATTGGCCACGTGATCCAGGTCGCAACTTGCATCGGGGCGTGCCAGGTTGATCGTCGGTGGCAGGCGTTGGTCGCGAATCGCCAGCACACACAAGATGGCTTCAACGGCACCGCAAGCAGCCACCAAATGCCCCATGCTGCTCTTGGTGGAGCTGACCGGCACGGGGCTCGCGAAGGTGCGGTGAATGCCGCGGGCCTCGCTCGGATCGTTCATCGGAGTGGAGGTGCCGTGCGCGTTGATGTACCCAATCGCTTCCGGCTCGAGCCCGGCGTCGTCGAGGGCCGCCTGCATCGACTGATGGGCCCCCCGTCCGTCCGGCGGCGAGTCCGTGATGCGGTAGGCATTGCACGAACAGCCATACCCCGAGATCTCTGCCAAGATGGTGGCGCCCCGCGCCAATGCCCGGTCGCGGTCTTCGAGAATCAAGATGCCCGCGCCTTCCCCCAACACAAAGCCATCGCGGTCGCTATCGAACGGGCGACTCGCTCGCTGCGGGTCATCGTTGCGTTCCGAGAGGGCGCCCAGCTTGGCGAACCCGGTGATCATGATTGCGTCGACCAGCACGTCCACCCCGCCCACGATCATCGCATCCGCGTCACCGCGACGAATTTTCAAGACCCCCTCTCCCACCGCCTGACTGCTGCTCGTGCATGCGGTCGATACCGTGCTCTGAGGACCCGTGGCACCGGCCATCGATGCCACGAGCCGCGTGGGGGCCGCGGGGTCCATCCGTTCCAGGTCGGCGCGGCTCGGCGCGCGGTTGTCGCGCATGGCGTTGGCCAGCACGTCGAGCGCCGGCCGGCCGATTTCGCTCCCCAAGCACACGCCCGTCCCCGGACCGCTCACCGGGCCGCTCTGCGCCAAGGCTTCCTCGAGCGCCGTGGCGGCCAAGCGCAACTTCAGGTCGCCGCCGTCTGCAGGATGGGGCGCCACGTCGACCACCTCGGCCGCGAATGTCACCGGCAAATCCGATGCGTCAAAGCGCGTCACGGGACCCACACCGGAACGCCCGGCGCAGACGTTGGACCATGTCTCCTCGGCATCCGCGCCCAAGGGAGTCACCATGCCCACCCCGGTCACCACGACGCGTCTCGTCATTCGGCCTCCGGACATGCCGACCACAAGCGGCGGAGATGGGCGCGCTCGAGCGCCTCGACCGTCGCGCGGTCGTCTTCATTTTCCAGAGGCACCGCATTGAACACAAAGATCTGCTCGGCCTGAGCGTGAACCTTCCCACCCACTTTCGCGCGGACCGTCACACCCGCCATTTCTTCCCGCAGCGAAGTCAAGCGCGCTTCGAGTTCCACACGGTCTCCCGGCTTCACGAATCGACGAAACTTCACGTTGTTCATCATGCTGAGGATGGGGAACGGCCAGTCGCCCCGCTGCTGGCGAACCGTGTACCCGATGAGTTTGCCCGCGAGCTGCGCGAGGGCTTCCATCACCAACACACCCGGGACCACAGGGAACCGGGGAAAGTGGTCCTCGAAGAACTCCTCGTCGGCCGACCAGGTCTTGTGGCCCACGGCGCGTTCGCCGACGGTCAGGGAATCGATGCCATCAACCAGCAACCAACGCATGCCAGCTCTACCTCCTGCGGGCGCAAGGCCGTTTTCTATCACGGGGGACCCTCACCATGGACCCGAAACATGTGTGGAGCAAGAAAAATCACTTTGGGTATACTCCCAAAACCATGCCGATTTTCTTCGCCGCTCTCTTGTCTGGATGCTTCAAGCTTGATGCCGACATGGCCGTGCTCGACACCACCGTGATTCCCTACGAACACCCGGCGTTGACCGTCGATGACGCCGTGATCCGAAGCATCGACACGCCGTTGGTCTGTCCCGACGGCCAGCCCGCTCGGGTCCACACCGTGTACCGCGAGAACGTCACTGACCCGGTTCCCGCGGTCCTGGTGTTCCACTCCGGTGCGTTCGACTACGTTCTCGATCACGGCAGCAGCGGGCCCTTGAGTGGGCCCCACCTCCACGCCGACCCGCGACTCACCCAAACGTTCAGCATTCGCAAGGTCTGGGAAACCCTCGGGCTCCAGATCGACGACATTGATCCGGCCGAAGAAAACCGCGGGGAGTTGACGGCTGCCCTCGCCAACCGCGGCGTGGTCCAGTACCTGCCCGGGAACTGCTGGGGCGACCTCTGGCACAACGAAGAAGGGGCGCAAGAAAACGACATTGAAGAGGAACGCTTCGCTCGGAATGGACGGGCACTGGCCCGATGGACGGCCCTGGTCGCCACCGATGCAAGCTATGCCGAGAGTCAAGGCGCCGCCTGGCCCACCGCCATCGACCCGTCATCCTTGTACGCGGCGGGCCTGGGCTCGGGAGGGCGTGGCGTGCTGGAGCTGTTGCTGGACCCGGATTCGCCTCCCATTGCGGGCGCGCTGGTCGACAGCACCGCCGACAACCTCGCGGCCTACCGAGACAGACCAACCGATTTCGGTGCCGAAATCGAGGGCTTGGAACTGATTTTTGGAGCAGACTTGGTCGACATCGAGACCCAGAGCGTGGCCGCAGCACCGTTGCCGGACAGGTTGTTCTACCTCTGGTCTTCGAGCAACCCCCAGGTGCCGGCCGCGGCCATGCGCCCCGGAGCCGAAGCGGTGGCCGGGCAACTGGGCGTGCGGGTCGAAGACACGCAACAATCCGAACACGTGGTCAGCAACACGCGTCCCGACGCCGCCGCTGATGTCATCGGCTTCCTGTTCGACTGATCCCATGTTTGACGACGACCGCCACCCCCTCATGCCGCCTGAAGGCGATGATGAGCGACCATGGGCCCGCGGAAGCAGCGCCCGAGTCGGCAAGTGGTCCGATGTCTTGAAGGGTACGTGTGACGACCTAAAGGCCTTGGAACAAACGCTGGACCACAGCGGGAACCGGATGTTCTTGAACCGCTTGGTCAAAGACATCAAGGCCGACGACATGCGCCTGCCGGCCTTCCCTCCTGCGGTCATCAAGGCCAACGACCTGATGCGACGTGACATCGCGGATGCATTCAAGTTTGCCAAGCTGCTCCAAACCGACCCGGCCCTGGAACACGCCGTCTGGCACCACGCCAACTCGGTCACGTACACCCGTCCAGCATCCAGCTTTCGGGGTGCCATCGCACGCCTGAGCCAGAACCGCATGTGGCGCCTGATTTCGCAAGTCGGCATCGAGTCGGCCGTTTGGCACGTGCCCCACATGGACGCCTGGGTGCGCCAGCAAACGCTGCATGCAGCGGTGGTCGCCGACGTTGCGGGCCACCTGACCCAATTGGGCCACTGCACCGAGTACGTCTGCGGCTTGTTGCATGGAATCGGACGACTCAGCGTTTACCGTGCGGCGGTTCGACACCGACGCGGACCACCGCCGGAAGCGGAATTCGTTGCGCGCATCAGCGATGAGTTCTACGCAACCATCGGAACGTTGATTTCCCGATGCTGGGACCTGGGTCCGGTCGTGACCGGCGCGATCGCCCACCACAACAATCCAAGTGCCGCGGATCCCGCATCAAAAAAAGCGGCTTGGGTCGTGCATCTGGCGAACATCGTGGCCCATACTGCGACGGCCGAAGCCGAGGGCTTGGAGTCCAGTGGTCGTGAGGCATTGTCCAATATGCGAGGTGTCAGCTTCAATATCGAAGAAGCGTTTGATGTCGCCCATGATTCCATCAGCGAAACCGAAGCGCTTCAACACGCACAGATGGCCGACGACGGGGACCAAAACGACTAGCCGTGCGCACTGACGCCCGTTGTCAAACGCGCCGGACTGCGTGTATCATTTGCCCCTTGGGGGTCTCCGTCGCATGTCGAGTGAACGCAGACAACATTACCGGGTGTCGCCGAGTGCCGTGCGCGAGGTTCGGGTGTCTGTGCGCGATGCCGATGGAAGGGATCACATCGTCGGCCTCGTTGACATCAGCGCAGGCGGTGTCGCACTGGCCTGCTCAGTTGGCGATGCGCCACCCATCAAGCTGATGGACGAGGTCGTCATTGTGTTCGAGTCGGAACGGTTGCTCCGGCCGCTCAGCATTCGCTCGCAGATCCGCCACATCAAAGTGTCGGATGACGATGCCAACATTGTCTACGGCGTCCGCTTCTTGGATTGGAACGAAGAACGTCAGCGACTCGCACCGAAGCTGCGGGCCTTGTTCAACGAGCGAGAAGCCGTGCGGGTTGACCCGCGAGAGGACCACGAAATTGAGGTGGAGCTCGTGATCAACGGCACCGCGCGCGTTGCTTCCGGGTTGCTCCGAGACATCTCGGTTCTGGGCGTCGGCGTCTGGGTGAGCACGGATGACGAACCCTTGCTGGCGGCGGGGAATGCGATCGAGTTGACCATCCGCCTCCCGGATAGCTCCGAGGAACTTCGAATCGATGCCGAGATCCGGCACATGCAACCCATTGGAGAGCAGGCTCGCTTGGGCGTTGAGATCCGAAACCCGGGCAAGGGGTTGAGCGGAACGGAACGGGGCATCACCGGCTACGTGATGGCTCGACAGATCGAGATCGCGCGGATTGACGCTGAGCGACGGCGTGCGATGGAGTCCTTCTACCAGCCGAATTAACGGTTGGGCATGCCGCACTGCCCCCTCAGCCCCGTACACGCCAACGAAGGTCGGACCGCCACGGGTGCGCAATGCTGATTCACGACTCCACCCTCGAAGCCCTCGACTGGGCCGTCTTGCGGGAAGCGCAAGCCGACCTGTGCGCCACGAACCGAGCCCGCAGCCGTGTGCGAGCAAATGACTTTGCCGACAGCCGCAGCGACGCGCTCCGCCGCTACCGGGCCGTAGCCGAGCTTTGGCTGCTCGAGGATCTGGGCCAACGCCCCTCCCTGAATGCGATCCACGACGTGTCCGGGTACACGTCCCGCGCAGCCAAAGGCGAGGTTCTCGAGCCCCACGAGTTGGTCGAGGTTGGTCAGTCGCTTGGAGCGATGGCCGCGCT
>JAYZVA010000196.1:0-39193 GCA_036156175.1 Myxococcota bacterium | reverse complement strand
TTCCCGGTTCTTAGGCCCGCAGGGCCACGCCGCGATGGCCCAGAGTCGTGTCGACCGCGACCATTAGTGCCTCGGACGCGCGATTCACCACGTCGGCCCACCCATTGCCGTGGTCGTTGGCATACCGAAGGGCAAAGGTGACCGCGCGCATGGCGATGCCGTCTTGGTCGTACTCAAACAGGTCAACCATGTCCACGGCGTCGAGCCATGGGGGTCCCGCAGCCGTGAGGGTCGCGGCGACCTCGCCGGCCGTGACCTTGGGGGGGAGGGCGAAAGCCAGGGACCTCAGGATCGGTTGATGGACGGACCGTTCTCGGAACCGCGTGGGCAGCCGCGGTGTCATCAGCGCATCCCGCTCAATCTCAAAATACACGGGACGAACGCGCTTGAGCTTGAAGGCTTTGGTTACCCGTGGATGGACCTCTCCCAGGATACCGACCGTGATGCCGTCGAGCCGAATGCTGGCCTGGCGTCCGGGGTGAAGGCAGTCGGACAACGGGTGGGTGGCCGCATCCGCGCTCACCGTCAGGGGAAGCCCGAGGGCGGTACCGATCTCTTCGATGATTCCCTTGAACCGCCAGACCGTCGTTTGGCGCGGCGTGCCGTTCCATCGGTCGGGTTCGCTGGAGCCGCATGCGATGGCCCACAACCGGTGCACTTCTGCGCACACCCCGTTGGCGGCATCCGGATCGGGGTGGAACGTGCGGGTCCACTCGAACATCTGAATGGGGCGGGTCCCCACGCGAATGTTGCCGGTCAACGCTTCGATGGCTTGGCCGAGGCAGTTGTTCTTCACGAGACCGTAGCCCCGGTCCAGCGCATTGGTGGTCTGGACATGCGCCCAAAGCGGGTGGCCTTCGTCGATGCCCAAGCGGTCCCGCAACGCGGTGCCGTGGAATCCATTGGTGAAGACTTCGTACAACCCCGAGCCGAGGAGCACCTCTTCAACAGTGCGTTTCATCACGTCCGCGGCGGACGGCAAGGCGCCCATGTCCACGGGGGGCAGATTGGTCGCCGTTTCGTTGTATCCGATGGACTTTGCCAGTTCCTCGTACAGGTCCGCGGTGAACTCCACGTCCCACGATCGGTGCGGCGGTACGGTCACCTGGAGCGTGCCGTCGGATGCAACGACGGTGAAGCCGTACCGACCCAATCGGTCGGCGATCTCGTCGTCCGTCAGCGGGTGGTCCAGGAATGCCGCGGCCGCGGAGGCGTTCAGTTCGATGGTGCGTGCTTCATCCCGCCATTGACCCACCATGCCCGTGGACCCCGACCGCCTCCAGCCATGCGCTTCAAGCAGGTGCACGACACGACCGGCACCCGTCAGCACTTGGCTGGGGTCGGATCCCCGCTCAAATCGTGCCGAGGAGTCCGTGTGGATGGAGAGCGCACGACTGGCCTTTCGAACGGCGACGGGGTCAAAGGCCGCACTCTCAAGCAGAATCCGTTGGGTCGACTCCGTGGTCTTGGACTCTTCGCATCCAATGACTCCGGCGATCGCGAGGATCTTCTCGTCGTCCGCGATCACGATGCTTCCCTCGGGAACCGTGACCCGGCCTTCGGAGAACAACGGCCAAGCGGTCTCGCCCGCCCGGGACAGGCGGATGGTCACAGCGCCGGTGATGGTGTCGGCATCGAAGCAATGAGTGGGTTGACCAAACTCCAGGTTGGCGAGATTCGACGCGTCGACGGCGGGCGTCAATGAGTGAATGTCGGCCGCCGTCAGCGGTGCCCGTTCCTCCGGAGTGAGCGGCGTCTCGGTGCCCTCCCGGACGAGGAGCGTTGCCGAATACCGCAAGCAGAGGTCGGTCTCCAGCCGCACGGGGTGGGGGCTCTCGCCAACGGTCAGTTCGGTGGCTGGCGGTTGGGTGATGGCCGCCGCCGTTCGGCCTCCGATTTCCCGAGCGATCCCGGTGTAGCAGTGGTGGTCGCCGCGATTTGCGAGCAACTCGAGGGTCAGCATTCCGGTTTCCGCGTCGTGCCGCTTGACTTCGATGCCAAGGTCATCGAGCAACGTTCGCAGGTCCCGGGGGTTCCCGGGCAGGGCGATGTAGTCCGCCAGTACGTCGGCGCTGATCTTCATTGGTCACCTCCCGCGGGCGGCCGATGCAGGTCGTGGAGGACCGCCAAGTCTTGGTCGTAGAGGCTCTTCACTTTGCTGACCCCCGCCCACTGGGCCGCCATGCGCGTGGTGCCCAGACCAAACGCGATCCCGGACACCTCGCTGGGATCGTATCCAAACTCGCGGAACACCTTTGGGTGGACCATTCCGGCGCCCAAGATGGTGACCCATCCGGCATCGTGGCAGGCTTCGCAGCCGGCGCCGTTGCAGATGGCGCACGCCAAGTCCACGCCAACGCTTGGCTCGGTATACGGGTAGAACTTGGGCTTGAACCGGATTCGGCCCTCGCCGTAGAGCGACTTGGCGATGAAGCTGAGCAACCCCTTGAGGTTGGCGAACGTGAGTCCCTGGTCGATCCAGAGTCCCTCGAACTGGTGAAACATCGCCAGGTGGGTCGCATCGACCGCTTCGTTTCGGTACACCCTGCCCGCGCTTGCGATCCGGATGGGCAACTCGGGCTTCTGCTCCAAGACCCGCGCCTGCACGGTCGTTGTGTGGGACCGAAGCAGCAGCCCCCCGGTGACCCAGAAGGTGTCTTGCATGTCCCGAGCAGGATGGTGCTCGGGAATGTTGAGGGCATCGAAATTGTAATACGCGCCATCGATCTCGGGCCCATCCACCAGCGTGAAGCCAAGCCGACGAAGCACATCCATGCACTGATTTTCGACGTCGGTGAGTGGGTGCCGAGCCCCCCGAGGGGCGGTTTGACCCGGCATGGTGAGATCTTGCCACTCGGCGTTCAACTGGTCGGCCAGAGCGGCGGCTTCGATGGCGTGGGTGGCCGTGTCCAGCTCCCGCTCGATGGTCTGGCTGGCATCATTGAGCGCGGCGGCCGTGGCCGCCCGTTGGTCTGGGTCGAGGGCCCGGAGCCCCTTGAAGGCGGCCTTGATCGGGCTTTTTTTGCCAGTGTGGGTGCGGCGCACCACATCCAGTTCGGCGGGGCTGGAAGCCGCGGCCAGGTCGCTGCGAAATTGGTCCAAGAGGGCGTCGACGTTCATAACGACGGGGCTTTATCTCGGCGGGGCAAGCTGTGCTTCTTGCGGGCCACCGGGAACCGTGGTGCCACGGCATTTTGGGTTCATCTCGGGAATGCGTGCACCGTCCTGGGGCAACCGCCGCAGCGGATGGGGCGGACGATGCGCGCGTTTCGGCGGGAATCCGACTTGCGAATCGCGCAAGATGTGGGCACACTTCAGTCGAAGCGAACCCGATGGAGGAACCATGACCCGCACCATTCTACCCGGACTGTTGATGCTCGGCATCACGGCTTGCGCTGGCGACGACGACCCAATTGACACCGGCAGCGTCGGCGAAGTGACCGTCGGCGATGCGGACGCGGACGCGGACGCGGATGCCGACGCCGATGCCGATGCCGATGGGGGCGCCGAAGCGGACGCGGATGCCGACGCCGATGCCGACGCCGATGCCGATGCTGACGCGGATGGCGACGCCGATGCCGATGCGGACGCCGATGCGGATGCGGATGCGGATGCGGATGCGGATGCGGATGCGGACGCCGATGCCGACACCTACGCCGATGTGGCCGGCACGTATTCGGGAACATGGGAGCTCCATGTCTCCGCGCTGGAAGGCCTTTTGGTGGATGTGTGCTCGGGGGATGCGACGATGGTGGTGGAGCCGGGTGCCGATCCGGAAGTCTTGGTCACCGCGGCCTGTTCGTTTCCAGAAGACGGCTCGTTTGTCAGCGTCGCGGGGCCGTTTGGCGTCGATGCGGGGCCGTATGACGGGGACGCCACTGGTGAACTTGCGGGGACCGAAGCGGCCTACACGGGCGTATTTGGCACCATCGAGATTGAGATCTCTGGGGATCCGCTCGCCATCGACTGGGAGGCAGACTTTGGACCGGGTGGCACATTGTCGGGAGACGTGGAAGGCTCCACCGCGTTGACCGAGCCGCTACCGCTCGACATCGAATACGAGGTGTTCTTCAACGCGGCCAAGGTGGACTGAGCCGCATCACGGCGCCTCGAGGGACGGCAAGGGCGGCGTCCAGCCGTCACCGTCGACATCGATGAACAGTGCTTGGACGAGGGCCCATGGGCGTTCATCCGGGTACACCGGCGCCATGTCGTCGGCTCCAGTGACCGTGAGGACGTACACGCTGTCGACAGACGGGTCCAAAACCACCACCGTTTTCGGGCCCGTGACCACGATGGTTTGCGTCTCCAGACCGTTTTCGTACACGTGGATTTCGTCAACGGTCATCCACGACGGTGCCCGCACCTCGACGGTCAAATTGACCGGGCCGGTGAACGTGTTCCCCGCGGCCCAGGCGCCGTCGACGGTCGGCACCACCAGGGGCCCGAAGCTCGCCACGGTGCCGCTGCGAAGGATGGCGTCCCGGACGTGGTCGTTGCTGAGGTCTTGAATTCGCTCCAGCGCCATCGGTGCCCAGGTACGGTTCACGCCCATGCCCTCGTGGTGTCCGTGACTGTCCGACACGCCGACCGGCGTGGGGTTGAGTCCGCGATTGAGCAGGTCCAAGTAGTAGGGGAACACCCGGCTGTACGAGCCGTCGTTCAGCACCTCAAGCGCATCGAAGTCCGTGGACCAGTGGCTGCCCTTTGCAATGGTTCCGGCCACCGGGTCGTAGCCGGCATTGCCGAACAGGCCCGATGAACCCGTTGGGTGGTTGGCTTGCAGAATGATGTCGCCATCCGAGCGCATCCGTCGCGCCCAGGTGTGAAAACCGGTCGTGTTCGACCAATCCCGCCATGACTTCCACCATCGGAACGCGCCGCCATTGGGTTCATCGGGCGCGCTCTCCAGTGGGTATGCGTTGTGGTGGCCACGAAGGGTCGGACTGACTTCGTCGGCGATGATGGTGGCGAGGCGATCGGTCAGCCCCAGCGGATGCAGCAGCACGCCGTAGTCGACGACGTGATCGTGATCGGTCCCCACGTGAATGTCCACGCCGTGGGCGGCGGTCACGAGCAGGCGCCCTTCCATGTGGATGCGACCGTCGCCGCTTGGGCTCGCATGGCTGTGGGGGTCCATCGAGCGGAATCCGGTGGTGTCGACCGATGGGATGAGGTCCGCGCGCACCGCTGCAGACTCGTTCGACGCGATGGTCACATCCGCAACGACGGCTTCGTGCGTGGTGCCGCGATGAATCACCACCCGATACGCACCGGGTTCCAGCGGAACGGACATCTCGCCATCCGCGATGTACGCCCACGCTGCTTCGCCCTTTGGGCGCCGATGTGCGACCGACAAGGGTGCGTCCATGGGGTCCCCGTCCGCAAACCCGATCCGCACCACGGCGGGACCACCGTCTGCGATGGTGACGTTCAGCTGCCCGGGTGGGGTGAGTTCCAGGGTGGCTGGCGATGCGGCATCCACCACCGCACTGAGGCCGTATCCGGGGCTGTGGGCGACCGGGGAGGCCCCGTCCTCGATGGACTGCAGGGTCGCGCTGCGAATCGCTTCCGATGCGTAGGCCCCGTACCAGCCTGCACCGGACGGGATGTCAAAGTGTATTCCCGTTCCGCGGGATTCCGCGATCAAGGACGCAGCCTCGTCGGCGGCGAGGGTCATGCGGTACCGCCCGTCGTCGTCGGTCACCGCCATGGAGATCGGTTCGCCATCCGCGTTCAAGGCGTGAACCCGTGCGCCAGCCACCGGCGCTTCGCCCGCGACAACGCGCCCTTCGAACGCTTCGGTGGTCTGATCGTTGCGCTGCAACCATTCGTCGACCAGTGTGGCGATGTCCCGACCGACACCCCAGAACCGCGACCACCGCACCGTGTCTCCAGGATTCAGGGTAATGGTGCCGTTGGAACCGACGAGCAACGGCCCGAAGTCGCCAACCAGTTCCAGGATGGAGTTCGCTTCGAAGGCGTCGCGACCGGGACCCTGCATGATGGCGACGACCCCGTCGTTGTGGTCGCCAACGGCCGCCGTCCATCGGTAGCTTGTGGGGGCGTCGCCATCGCGCCCCACGGTGTCCCCGTACCGGCCCGCAACCTCGCCCGAGTAGAAAATCATGTCGGCAAGCTGAACGGGCGTGGCCTCGCTGTGCCACTCCACCGTGCTGGCCAGCTCCAGCAATCGCGAGTCGGGACGCAGGATGTAGTCGATGGTCACCGTTGCGCTCCGGGCCTCAATCAGGCCATCGGCTTCCAACGTGCCCGTCAAGATGGTCAGCGGAGCCACCGAGCCGACCGCTCGGACGATGGCCGCCGTCCCGTCGAGGCCGTCGTTGATGACCCGAACGCGCTCGGCTTCGAACATTCGGCCCAAGCCCACCATCATGGAACCATCGTCGATGAGGTCTCGCCCCATCTGCCCATCGGGGCGAACCGTGTCCGCATCGATCACCGAGCCGCCGTAGCCCACGTAATAGTTGCTGTCGCCGGGGGCTTGGATGATGAACTGCGCGTGCGCGTTGTAGATTTTGAAATCCCCGATGCGTCCTTCGGCGCTGATGCCGCCGAACAAAGCCCGCTCATCCGTCACCCTTCCGGCGCGGACTTCTCCGGCATCCAGCCGCTCCACCAGGTCGATGGACGCGGTCGCCGAATCGCTGACGTCCTTGTCTCCAGTGCCGCATCCGATCGCGAAAAGCAGAACGGGCACCAGGACGCACGGCACACAGCGGATTCGGTGAAGCATTCCATAGGTTACCCGAAATGGGCCACTGCTGCCGCCGGAGAGACCATGCAGATTGATGACCTTCGAACACCGGCCATGCTCGTGGACCTGGATCGACTGGAGCGGAACTGCGCTCGGATGGCTCGCCGCGCCGCCATGCTTGGGGTGAACCTTCGGCCCCATGTGAAGACCCACAAAGTGGGGGAGATTGCGCGGCTGCAGGCGGCCGGTCAATTTGGTGGAATCACCGTCTCCACGCTTGCTGAGGCGCGGCACTTCCGCAACGTCGGATTCACCGACATCACCTGGGCGGTTCCGATGGATCCACGCAAAGCCCGGGAGGCCATGGACCTCCCGGTGAATCTGCTCGTGGACTCCATGCAGGCCATCGATGCCATTGAACACGCCGCAGCCTCCAACGACGCGCCCGTCGTGTGGCTCAAGGTCGATTGCGGATACGGTCGAGCGGGAGTCGATCCCCACTCGGCCGAGGCGCTTCAAGTGGTGGAACGACTGGCGGACCACCCGTTCATTCGATTTGCGGGTCTGCTCACCCATGGCGGGCAAAGCTACGCCTGCGTGGGCCCCGACGCCATCGCGCGCGTCGCCCGCATCGAGCGCGATGCGGTCGTTGATTTTGCCGAGCGGATCCGGGCGAAGGGGTGGCCGGTTCCCGGCGTCAGCGTGGGGTCAACGCCGACCATGATGCACGTCGATCACCTGGACGGCGTCACAGAGATGCGTCCGGGGAACTACGCGTTGTTCGACGCGTTTCAGGCGCAGATCGGCGCGTGCTCGTTGGACGATGTGGCGGCGAGCGTGCTGGCAACGGTGATCAGCGTGCACCCCGACCGCGCAATCGTTGACGCGGGGGCGCTGGCTCTGTCCAAGGATGCTGGGACCGGCGGAACCGGTTTTGGGCTTGTGCTTGACGTGCATGACCGGGCTCAAGACGACCTCACCCTTGTGGCGCTCTCCCAAGAGCATGGAACGATGGTCGGCGCCGGCGTTGGCCGGTTGAGCGTGGGGGACCGGGTACGAATTCTGCCCAACCACAGCTGCCTCACCATGGCGTGTTTTGCGACCGTCTACGGGGTGCGCGCTGGGTTCGTTGAGGCCGAGTGGTCTCCGTGTCGGGGGTGGTGATTACACCGCGATCGATGCCCACTTTCGCCGCTTCCACATGATCGCAAAAATGGCGGCTTGGCCGCCTCGGTACAGCATCATGGCACCCCACATCCACAGCAGACCCAAGCCCAAGACGGGTCCTGCCAGATAGGCCAGCGGCAAGCCCACTCCCCACTGCATCACGGTCCCAACAGCGAGCACCGTTCGACTGCTTCCTGCCCCGTACATGGCGTTGAGCAGGACCAAGCCGACCGCGTCGAGGCCGATGGTCAACCCAACCAACCGCAGGGGCGCCTCCGCGAGAATGCGCGTGGATGGTTCATGCAGAAATCCGCCAAGGATCAGCTCGGGCACCAGCATCATCGGGATGCCGATTGCGGTGAGTCCCACGCAAGCCACTCGAACCACGTCCCAGCCCCAGGCTTCGGCATCGTCAACATCCCCTCGTCCAAGGGCCTGGCCGACCAATGACGCCGCAACCAACCCGAAGGCGAGCCCCGGTAAGATGGCCACCAAGGTGACGGTCAACAAGACGTTTGCGGCGGCGAGGGGCGCCGTTCCGGTCAGTCCGACAATCCACATCAACGCCGTGTAGCCGGCTGCCAAGAAGAACTGCGCCATGCTGGCAGGCAAAGCAATCCGAATCAGCGACCGGAACACCGACCACTCGGGCCAAGCATGCAGAAAGCCATTCTTTCGAGCGATTCGAAATCCCAGAACGAAGTAGGTGAGCGATCCGACGTAGGTCGCGACGGTGCTCGCCACCCCAGCGCCCAGTGTGCCCATCTCGGGGGCCCCAAGATTGCCGAAAATGAGCACCCAGTTGAGCACCAAGTTGGTTGCATGAGAGACGATCAGGGTGCCCATGTACAGCTTGGGCAGGTTGACCCCGTTCCAGTATCCGCGAAACGCAAAGTTGATGCCCACGCCGACGGCACCCAACAGCCGGGCCTGAAAATACGGGACGCCTTCCGAGACGACCGCAACGTCGTCAACCAGGGCTTGGAACAATGGAAGAGCCAACGAGTGGATCAGCGCCGACCAAGGCACGGCGAACGCGACGGCCAGCACCAACCCCGCGTTCAACGCGCTCGCCATGAGTTCCGTGGTGCCCTCGCCGTAGCGACGAGCAACGATGGCCTGCACACCCGAGCTCAGGCCCATGATGAGGGCGATCGCCATGAAGTTCGCGAAGCCCCCCATTCCAGTTGCCGCAAGCGCGACATCGCCAAGGGTGCCGACCATCGCGGTGTCGACCACATTGAGCACGTTCTGGCTGAGCATTCCCCCAACGATGGGGAGGCCAAGGGTGACAATGGTCGCGCGGCGTGCTGCCAGCGGGAGGAGGGGCATCGGCTCAGCCTAACCGCTTGGGGCGCGAGAGGGATTGCTTGCTCCCGCGCCCCACGGCCGGTTCACCGCACGTATTCAAAGTCGAACGGCTTGCCGCTGATCCCGCGTCGAGGTTCGGCGATCCAGTTTGCGACCTGACCTTGTTCGTGGACGGGCTTCATCAGGGACTGCACATAGGCGCGGTCTTCGTCTGTCGGCAGCCAAGTGTCTTTGTTGGCGGCCCATGTGGCGTCGTCGATGAGGTTGCCGGACCGGTCGAACTGGTAGTTGGAGTACAGTCCTTGTCGACGGAAGAAACGGGTCGACGGCAGCGTGAACTCGAAATCGATGCCCTCGTTCTTGACCGCGCGGTTCCACTTCCGAAGGGCCCGGTGGCAGTCTTTCGAGTATGCCTCACGGAGCTCTTCGTTCATGCAGTTACGGAGTGCGTACTGTTTGTCGACCAGTTGGCCGTTCTCAACGGTCGGCACCACTCGGGTCGAGCCCAGGCAGCTGTGGTCGTCGTAGTCCTTCGACTCCCGCCACCGGCCCTTCACGCCGCTGGCGAAGTAGTCGGCAGCGTTGGTGGACACCTCGGCCCCGAACAAGTCGAGACTGTAGCCGTACCAGTGATTGATCCACTTCTGAATGGTGGGCAGGTCGATGCCGCCGAGGGCCCGCGCGTCCTCGTTGGGGTCGGCCTTCATCAGCTGACAGGCGCGGCGCATGATGCGCTCCAGTCCGCTTTCGCCCACGGAGAGGTGGTGCGCCTCCTCGGTGAGCATGAACTTGCAGGTGCGACTCAGCGGATCGAATGCCGACTCGGCCAACGACCCGAGCTGGAACTTTCCATCGCGGTCGGTGAACATGGTGAAGCAGAAGAAGGTCAGCCAGTCGGTGCAGGGCTGGTTGAATGCATCGAGGATTCGGGGCTTGTCGTCGTCTCCCGACCGGCGGGCAAGCAGTTCGTCCGCTTCGTCGCGCCCGTCCCGTCCGAAGTAGGCTTGCAGGAGGTAGACCATCGCCCACAGGTGGCGGCCTTCTTCCACGTTCACTTGGAACAGGTTGCGGGCGTCCATGAGCGACGGCGCGCAGTCGGCGAGCCACCGTTGTTGTTCGACGCTGGCCGGCTCGGTGTCGGCTTGAACAACAATGATGCGCTTGAGCATGTTCCGGTACTCCCCCGGCACTTCGTTCCAGACAGGCTTTCCGGCATCTTCACCGCACGCGATGGTTCGGTCCTTCTCGGGGTCAGCCAGAAAGATGCCCCAGCGGTAATCGGGCATTTTGACGTGGCCGAACTGGGCCCACCCACCGGGATCGGTGCTGACGGCGGTTCGAAGGAAGATGTCGTTGTGCTGGAAGACCTGTGGGCCGACGGATTGCCACCAGTCCAGAAACGCCGGTTGCCACTTCTCGAGCGCCCGCTGCAGTCGGCGGTCGCTGGACAGGTCGACGTTGTTTGGGATTCGTGAATCGTAATCAATGCTGCTCATCAGGTTCTCCTGTAATCAAAGACTGGCCGTTCGGGATGGCCATACAAGGTGAGTGCGCCCCGGTCCCCCACGGCATTCGGGCGCTGAAAAATCCAGTTTTGCCAGGCCGAAAGACGGCCGTAGATCTTGGTTTCCGGGGTCTCAATGCCGCCGAATCGGAGGTTTTGCTCCATTCCTGTCAGGGCATCGGGACTCAAGCTGACGCGCTCTTCAACGGCGATCCGGACCTCGTCGTCCCAGTCGATGTCGTCGAGGGCAGCGGTGACCAATCCGAGGTCCTCGGCGGTCTCCGCGTCCATGGCACCGCCCTCGCTCATCGCGTTGGTGACCGCGTCGGGGTCGCCGGGGAATCGCGCTTCGAGTCGGGTCAGACCATTGGCCATGCGGAAGACGCCGTTGTTGGCGTCGGTCAGCTCGATGGTGTTGTCGACATCGTCATCGATGAACATGTACGAGCGGTCTGCGCTGAGTGTGATTTCGAAGAGCGTTCCAACAAAGCAGTGCCCTGTCTCGATGAGGGCGAAGGTCGATTTCGCCATGTTGTCGAGTCGCCGCAAGCACTGGTGTTGAAAGTGCTTTACTTCCGCGAGGAACCAATCGGTGTCGGCACCCGTCATGACGAACGCTTCGTGTTCCAGGACCGCGGCCGGATCGCCATCGGTGCGGAGATTGATGAGACCGACCTCGAGGGGGTTGACGCGGAGCCGGAGCAGGGCGTCTTCGAGCTCGCGGAAGGCGCGGAGCGACCACGTGTCGGCGGACCGGCTGGGTGCTTCGGTGGGTCCGGAGAGCGTGAGGTTGGCGACGCGACCATCGATGCGAACGTCGACCGACGTGTAGCTCCATCCGGTGTCGGTTGCGGTTCGCTGGAGAGGCGGAAGCGGGACGCCAGGGCCGGTGCGATTGGGCATCGCCGCGTTCTGCTCATCCACAATCTCCGCGGCGCGGCGGGCGACGCCGTCTTCCCACTTCGACCGGGGGAACGACCCGTCGATGAAGTTGTATTTTTTGGCGTCTCGAGCGCGGAAGCCCTCGGCCTTGGTGCAGAACACGTCGGCCATGTCGCGTCGGACGCGGCGTTTGTCGGTCAGGCGGGTCAGGCCTCCGGTGCCGGGCAAGACACCGAGGAGCGGCACCTCGGGGAGTGCGACTGCGGCGTTGCCGTCGTCGATCAGGTAGATCTCCTTGCAGGCCAGGGCGAGTTCGTAGCCGCCCCCCGACGCGGTGCCGTTGAGGGCCGCGATGAACACGAGGCCCGACTCGTCGACGGCGTCTTCGATGCCGCACCGCGTCTCGTTGGTGTACTTGCAGAAGTTGACCTTGAAGGCGTGGGGAGCATTCCCCAAGAATCGGATGTTCGCGCCCGCGCAGAAGATCTTGTCGTACGCGCCGGTGAGCACCACGCAGCGCACTTCGGGATGCTCGAACCGGAGGCGGGTCACGACGTCGTGCAGTTCGATGTCCACGGCGAGGTCGTATGAGTTCAGCTTGAGGTCGTACAGACCGTCCCACATGGGGCGATCTTCCTTGATGTGCATGGTCAGGTTGGCGATGCCGCCGTTGACCTGAAAGTCCCAGTGCACATACCGGTCGGGATGCGTCTCGAAGTCGACGGGGGGGTACGCGAATTCACCCATGGTGGCCTCCATTACAGGCACTATAGTGCAGTAAAGTGCCCTTGGCAAGGGATTGGTTATGCATTATAGTGCACATATGGACGGTGTACTGGACATCATTGGCGGCCGCATCCGGGCCCGACGGCTGGAGGCCGGGCTCACCCAGGCTGACCTGGCTTCGCGCGCGGCCGTGTCCCCGCGGTTTCTGGTCCAGCTTGAAAAAGGGCAGGGCAACATCAGCGTGGTCCGGCTGGCGGACGTGTGCGGAGCCCTTGGCCTGCCATTGTCGGTTCTGTTTCGGGGAGTCGGTCATGGTCAGCACGAGAAGGTGGCTCTGGTTGGCTTGAGGGGTGCAGGAAAGTCCACCGTGGGACGCCGATTGGCCAAAGAAACCGGTGCTGCGTTTGTGGAGCTCGATGCGCACATCGAGCGCGAGGCGGGCATGACCCTGTCGGAGATCTTCGAACTTCGAGGAGAGTCCCACTACCGCATGTTGGAACGGCACGTGCTCGAGCGCGTGCTTCGGGAGCCTGGGAAGATGGTGATCGCGGCGGGGGGGTCGGTGGTGACCGCTCCGGAGACGTGGAGACGACTCCAAGAGGGGGCCCGAACCGTCTGGCTCCAAGCCAGCCCGGCGTCGCACCTCGCGCGAGTCCGCGCGCAGGGCGACCTGCGCCCGATGCAAGGCCGGCCAAACGCGATGGCTGAGCTGGAGGCGATCCTGGACGAACGGTCCGGTCTGTACGCGCAAGCGGATGTTCACATCGACACCGATGGTGTGGGGATCGATGGCGTGGTACACGCTTTGTCGCATGACCCGTCTACCGCAACCACCTGAAGGCGAAACGCTCGACCAAGTCACGGGCGATTGGTGGTTGTTTCAGCTTCGCCGCGGCCATCGCTTTTCGACCGACGACGTCGTGACGGGGTGGACTGCAGGGATCAAGCGCCCCGATGCCCGGCGACTGATCGACTTGGGCGCCGGTGTGGGCTCAGTGGGCTTGATGACCCTCCATTTCATGGACCCCGATGCGCGCTCGATCTTTGTCGAGGCTCAAGCCGTCAGTCACCAGCTGTGCCGCAAAACCATCGAGTTGAACGGACTGGGTCATCGCGTCGAGCTGCGGCACGGCGACCTTCGCTCCCCGGAGACGATTCCCGAAACGGGGTTGTTCGATTTGGTGACGGGCAGTCCCCCGTACATGCCCGCAGACAAGGGCGTGGTATCCCCGCACCCCCAGCGTGCGGCGTGTCGGGTGGAGTTGCGGGGCAGCGTGTTCGACTACTGCCGCACAGCAAAGCGGTTGATGAAGCCGGATGGAACGTTCGTGATGGTCCACTCGGCCACCGACCCCAGACCCGAAGAGGCGATCGCCGAAGCGGGATTGGTCCTCAACGAGCGCCGAGACATCGTCTTTCGAGCCGGTCGCCCGGCGACCATTGCCGTCTTCACGAGCTCTTTCGCTGGCGATCGGGTCGATGCCGACCCGCTCGTTTTGCGGGAGTACGACGGTACGTGGGCACCCGACCGCAGCATGCTGCGCCGGTCCATGGGCTTTACGGACTGAGCGTTTCGAGCACGCGTCGCGCATCATCAATGCCGCTCTCGGATGCCTGCCGGAAGGCTTCTCGGGCCTTTCCAAGCTGCTGCAGGTGCAGGTGGGTCAGCCCAATCGAATGCTGAATTTCGGCGGGTGCATCCGGCCGGCTTGCGGCGCGTTGGTAGGCGGCCAGTGCGGTCTGGTATTGCTCTGAAACAAAGGCCTGGTGGCCAGCGAGTGCCAGGCCTTCGGTGGTGGAAGGGTCGGCCGGCCGGGGATTGGATGCAAAGCCGGGGATGGGTCGGTGACCCGTGTAGTGGTCGACCCGAAAGGGGTTGGCGGGCTCGGAAGGGCGCGCGGCAATCTCCCCCGTCAGTCCAGTCAGCCCAAGGTCGGCAAGGCAGTGAGCCAGGGCCACTCCCAGGTGGCGGTGCCCCTCGGCGTTGGGGTGGCAGTGGTCGATGAACATGTCGGAGCCTGGTACGCCGTGCGGATTGGCCGCCTCGAGCGCGCCCGCCAGGTCACACACGACCGCATCCCCCGCCTCTCCCATCGCGTTGACCACCCCGCGGAGGTTGTGGTTGCTGGTCATCGGTCGGAGAGCGGCAAGCTCCTTCCGCCGAAAGGCGTCGAGGGCCTCTTCGGTGCGTTTCGCGTCCACGTACAGGTTGCCCAAGGCGTGCAGTCCCGCCTCCGTAGCGATGCTTGTTGCACGACCGGCCGCCTCTTCGCTGAACTGGGCGCCCGGGACCCGATTCACCAATCCACGGAGTTCGGCCAGGGCCCGATTCTCGGCTTCGCTGGCTTGACCGGGCGTGCCCCGGTCCACGTGGTCGCGCAGATTGGTCGGCACGGTGGTCACGATGAGGGGAACGCCTCGGTCCTCCGCGGCGCGCGCGATCGACGCCAGGTGCTCGCGGTACAGCTGCACACCGAGGGCTCGGTCATCGGCGTCGACCGTCACGTCAAGTCGGCCGATCGGAAGCCACTCCTCGCCTTCGGGAGGCGTCAGTGTGGTGTCTTCGGGAACGAAGGTGTCGCGCAGAAAGCGGTACAGCGCCGATGCGGACAGCCGCCTCCGGAGCAGTTCAGCACCGGGATCGTAGCGGTCCGAACGCGCCTTGAGCGCACGGAGTTCGTGGTACTCATTGTTGCCGGTGTAGACAACGATCGCGTCGGGCGAGTCGTTCTCGAGCGCTCGGTACACCATCTCCCCCACCTGACGACTGCCCATGCCGCCGTGCGAGAGATTCAGCACTTCAATGGGGGTGGACGGGTTGGCGTCGCGCAAGAGCCGCTCGGCGACGCCCGCAAACGCGGTGTAGGGGCTGAACATTTCGCCGTAGGCGGCCGACGCACCAAACACCAAGATGCGAATGCCCGACTTCGCGTTCGTGACCACGCGCCGGCGCCCCGAGACATAGACTCGGGTCCCCGGTTCGCGACCTGCTGTGAATGCGCTGCCCGAGTAGCGCTGGTACGCGAGCGGCGAGACCACGGTCTCGCTGGAGTCGCCCACCAGCCGGAGCGCGCCCTCGGCGACGCCCAAGCCCAACGCCGCGACAGCCAGTGCAAATCCGAATCGCTTCCCGAGGGTGCTCATGACAACTCCCTATTCCAGCCACAGAAGAACGCCCGCCAAAGGGCGGGCGTTTCGGTTCATCCGCGAGGGAATCAGTCGGCGTTCTTGAAGAACGTCGGGATGTCGTAGTCGTCGGGGTTGAGGCCGCTGACCATGCCGTTGCCGCCGCCGTTGCGGTAACCGCCATTGGAACCACCGTTGGCCACCATGCGGCTGCCGCGCATCGCTTCTGCGACGCGGCGCTCCACCGACGGGGTCGCGGTGAGATGCGACTCGTCAAATCCGGTCGCGATGACGGTGACGCGGGCCTCATCGCCCATGGTCTCGTCGACCACCCAGCCCCAGATGACGTTTGCGTCTTCGTGGGCTTCCTCTTGAATCATGGTGCTGGCCTCGGTGATCTCGAACATCGTGAGATCCGATGACCCGGTCACGTTGATGAGGACACTGGTGGCGCCTGCGATGCTCACATCATCGAGGAGCGGGCTTGAGATGGCGCGTTGTGCCGCTTCCACCGTGCGGTGCTCGCCGGTGCCCATGCCCACGCCCATGAGCGCCATGCCCTTGTTGGCCATGATGGTCCGGACGTCGGCGAAGTCGACGTTCACGCACCCTTGGTAGTGAATCAGGTCGGAGACACCTTTGACCGCTTCGTAGAGCACCTTGTCTGCCATGCCGAATGCTTCGGCCATGGTTGTGCGCTCGGTGGCCATCGAGATCAGTCGTTGGTTCGGGATGGTGATGAGCGTGTCCACGCAGTTGCGGAGGGCTTCGACGCCTTCTTCGGCTTGCTTGCGTCGGCGGCGGCCTTCGAAGTGGAAGGGACGGGTGACGCAGGCCACGGTGAGGGCGCCGATTTCCTTGGCGACCTGAGCGATTACGGGCGCGGCTCCGGTACCGGTTCCACCGCCCATTCCGGCGGTGATGAACACCATGTCGGCTCCAACGACCAGCTCGGCGAGCCGCTCGCGGTCTTCCAAGGCTGCTTCGCGACCCACCTCGGGGTCCGCTCCGGCGCCCAGTCCCTTCGTCAGTTGCCCACCGAGTTGGAACCGACGGGGGGCGAGGGATCGCTCGAGGTCTTGGGCGTCCGTGTTGACGACCACGAAGTCCACCCCGGTCATGCCGGATTGGATCATGTTGTTGACGGCGTTTCCACCGCCGCCGCCCACACCGATGACTCGGATGTTTGCTTTGGATGTGCTGTCTTCGACGATTTCGATGTTCATAGGGTCACCTTTTCAACTGCTGCTGCTTCAGAAAGTCTGCGGAATGGGGAATGGAAACGGGGTTAGGGCAAGGGGGTTGCGATGGCAACGGAACCGACGTCGAGGTCGACCCGCTGCGGGGAGTTGAGGTCGAGGCCTTGGTCTCTCATGCGGCGCAGTCGGTCGAACGCCGCCGAGGGGTTGGTGAAGCCGATCACCACCTCGGTGCCCGAACGGAGCACAAGCTCAAAGCCGGTCCGCTCGTCGAAATGGATTTCCGATACATCGGATTCGGCCAGCTGCGGGTCGGTCGCCACGGCCGTGTAAACGCCCAATCCTTGGGACACGATGGCGTTTGCAACGGCTGGATGGGTCTCGAACAGCTCCGGATTCACGCCCGACAACACGGGAAAGTCCAGAATGTTGGAGTCCGCACGCTTGAAGACGCGGGCCGAATCGTCGACCAGCCACAGGTCCCCGATGGCCAACAACATGACGGGCCGATGTTCCTCGACCCGAATCTCAATGGCACCGGGAAACTTGCGGCGGGCGGTCGCGTGCTTCACCCACGGATGTTGCTCGACACCGCGCACCGCGCGGCCGAGGTCGGCGTTGAACAGGTGCACGCCGTGCTTCACGTCCGCCAAGTGCCGCAACTGAACCGCCTCGGCCCGCTCGTTGCCCACGAATTCGACGGTGGAGACTTGAAACGTTCGACCGTGAGCGATCTGGTCCACCACGAACCATGAGGTGACCGAGAACGCCGCGATGGAGGCTGTCCAAGTCAAGACCTGACGAACGCGGGTGCGCAGGGTCGGCGGTGGTGGAAGTAGCGGTGACACGGGGAGGCGATTCCCGAGAGAAGTGGTGTGGAGAAGGGGAAAATTGGGGAGGGAGGTTGCCCCGAGAACACGGGGGCTTGGGTCGAATGTACTGCAGGAGAGCAGTCTTGACAAGGCAAGTGTTGGTGTTGTCTCAGTTTTTTGTTGAACCGTCAGTGGCCATGGCTGACCAATGGGCCGTCTTCGGCGGGCGCAGGGCCGGAAGAAGTCTCGATCGAATCGCCGCGCTCGATGTGCAATTTCGCACCTTTGAGGGCCATTTCAACCAACTCTTCGAACGGGATTCCGGTCGCGCCCGCCGCCATTGGCGTCAGGCTGGTGGCTGTCATCCCCGGAATCGTGTTGATTTCCAAGAACCAAGGGATTCCCTGTTCGTCGACGATGAAGTCAGCGCGCGCGACCCCCGAGACGCCAACCATCGCATACGCCTCTTCGGCCGCCGCTTGTGCCGTGGCCGCCACCACCGGATCGATCGGTGCGGGAACCAAATACTCGGTCTGGCCTTCGGTGTACTTTGCCTCGAAGTCGAAGGTCCCAGCCAGGGGTCGGATCTCGACCACCGGCATGGCGTTTCCGTCCAGAACCGCCACGGTGATTTCACGTCCTTCGATGAACTGCTCCAGCAACACCGTGGCCTCGAACTGAGCGCAGTCCCGGAGCGCGGCATCGAGTTCCGAGGCCGTGCGGCAGATGTGAATCCCGATGGTGGAGCCGCCGTTGGGGGTCTTGGTCACCACGGGGAAGGTGACGTCGGTGGGCGTGGGCTCGCCGCGAACCCAAACGGTGTCCGCGGGGAGGCGCACCTTGGTGTCGCGCAGCAGGCGCTTTGTGGCGATTTTGTCCATCGCGATGGCCGACGCCCGGACACCCGAACCGGTGTAGGGAATGCGCATGACCTCGAGCAACCCTTGAATGCAGCCGTCTTCGCCGAAGCTGCCGTGCAGCGCGAGCCACGCGACGTCAACGCCGTGTTCTCGCAGCTCGAGCGCGGTGTTGGGGCCCACATCGATTTCCACGACGCGGTACCCCCGCTCGCGGAGTGCAGCGGACACGGCCCGGCCGCTCTTGATGGAAATGGGGCGCTCGGAGGACATTCCTCCCATCAAAACGCCGATGGTGAGTGTTTTCGGGTCGGTCATGAGGGGTCTCTCAGGGGCTGCGCAGTGGCGAGACTGCGGTGGGATGACTTTTGATTGGTTCCAAGAATGGGAATCCGGGGTTCGAGCGTGACGCCGCGGGTCTTCTCGACGCGGACCTTCACGCCCTTGATGAGCAAGGACAGGTCGGAAAAGGTGCCGGCGCCGAGGTGCACCACGGTCCCGGGCTCAACCCGCGAGAGCCGCCAACTTCGGAGCCGCGTGCCGAGGACGCCCGCGCGCTGCAACTCATTCGCCACCACGCCATGGTCGACATCGGCAAAGAGGGTGCCCGGGGCCGGTGGAGCGTTCAGCCAACGGCGGGACGCGCTTGCGCGGCGGAGGGTCACGGAGGTCACGATCGTGGTCTCTCCGATCGGCGGCGCCCCGCCGTCTTCCGGCCAGGCGATCTCCACAATGCGACCGCCGCGCAGCACTCGAATCACGCCAATGAGTTCGGCCAGCTCCGCGGCGTGCGGACCGTGGAGCAACGCACCGACGGAACCCGGCCAAGTGCGGACTGCATCCCACAATCCCCCCACCAACGAGGTCGGCAAGCCGGACCACAGGGCTGCTGCCCCGAGGGTGATCCATTGGTCGTCCATGTCGATGCGCTCGAACTCGCCCGACAGGCGAACGACCGCACCCGTCAGCCCTCCGTCGCGGACCAGCCAATCCGCGAAGGGCCAATGAAGGCGCCAGCGTGTCTGCGTGGACCGGGCCTGCTTGGTGAACTCTTGGAGGGCCTCAATGGAGCCGACTTCGACCCACAGGTCGGCCGGCCCTCCGACGCGAAGCGGAAGGTGGGCGCACAGGGGTTCGTCGCGCCGAACCATCAGGTCCGCCACGCCCTCGATGGCCGCCGTAAGTTCACGCACGCCCATTCAACTCACTCGCCAATGAGTTGCAGACGCGATTGACGTCGCCTGCGCCCAGCGTGATGACCACGTCGCCCGCCTCGCGACCCACCGCCAGCGCAGCCACCGCTTCCTCGAGTGAGTCGACTGCGGACACGCCGCGGTGACCGTGCTCGACCATGCTCTGCGCCAGTTTTCGGTGGTCGAGATCCGCGATCGGCGCTTCGCCCGCCCGGTATACCGGGCACACGACCACCTCCGTTGCGTGGTTGAAGCATCGGACGAAATCATCGAACAGATCGCGCACGCGGGTGTACCGGTGCGGCTGAAAGACGGCGATGATCCGCCGCCCAGCCCACGCGTTTGCCGCCGCTTGAAGCGTGGCTCGGATCTCGGTCGGGTGATGGCCGTAGTCATCGATGATGGTCACGGGTGCATCGCCGCCGAGGTCGACTTCTGCTCGAACACTGAACCGCCGGTCGACGCCGGAGAATCCATCGAGCCCCTCCGCGATGGCATCAAATGGAATGTCCAGTTCGAGCCCAACCGCCACCGCTGCCAGCGCATTGGAGACGTTGTGGCGACCGGGCATGTTGAGGTGAAGCTGGCCCATGGAATTGCCGCGCCACCGAACGTGAACCCGAGTGGCAATTCCATCGAATTCGAGCCGTTCGCCACGGACGTCGGCTTGGGCGTTGAAGCCGTAGGTCACAATCCGCCGGCGAATTCGGGGGATGAGGCTCTGGACCACTGGGTGATCGAGGCACAAGGTTGAGAATCCGAAGAAGGGAACCTTGTTCGCGAAGTCGCAGAACCCGTCCACCAAGGCATCCATGCTGCCCCAGTGCTCCAGGTGTTCGGGATCGATGTTGGTCACAATGGCAACCGTCGGGTCCAGCAGCATGAAGCTGCCATCCGACTCGTCGGCTTCCGCCACCAGGAACTCGCCCGCTCCGAGCCGAGCGGATGAGCCCATCGAGTCCAGTCGCCCGCCAATCACGATGGTCGGATCGATCCCAGCATGGTGAAGCACGGTGGCGAGCATGCTGGTCGTGGTCGTCTTCCCGTGGGTGCCCGCGACGGCGATGCCGTACTTCATTCGCATCAATTCGGCGAGCATCTCCGCTCGGGGGATGACCGGGATTTGCGCCGCCTCGGCGGCGGCAATCTCGGGATTGCTCATGGGAACCGCCGTGGACTTTACGACCACATGCGCTCCGGTGATGTGGAGCGGGTCGTGACCGATGTGCACCGTTCCACCCAAGCTGCGAAGCCGGCGAACGGCCTGCCCTTCGTTCATGTCGGACCCGGTGACGGTGTACCCCTGGGTGATCAGCACCTCGGCAATGCCACTCATGCCAGAGCCGCCAATTCCCACAAAATGGATTCGTTGAACCTTGCCGCGAAACATCAGGCCACTCCCGCCATGCGTGCCGGTTCGTGTGCCTTCGGCCATCCGGATGAAATGGGGGCACGGTGGGACTCGGCCGAGATGCTCAGCAGGATTCCAATGATCCACAGGTGCGACATCATGGCGGTGGCGCCGTAGCTGATGAACGGCAGCACCAGGCCTTTGGGTGGAAGCACGCCCATCACGACGCCCAGGTTGAAGAAGGCCTCAAACCCCACCATCAGGGTGAGCGTGGAGGCCAACAACATCGAGAACGCATCCCGGGCGTTCCGGGCAATGTGAAGGCCACGCCACAAAAAGACGCCGTACAGACCGATCAAGCCAATGATGGCCGCAAGGCCAAGTTCTTCCGCCACCACGGCGCCGATGAAGTCGGTCCACGGCTCCGGGAGCCAGTGCAGCTTCGCCACCGAATTTCCAAGGCCTTGGCCCCAGAACCCGCCCGAGTGCATCGCCACCCACGACTGGATCACTTGGTGGCCTTCGTTGTCGGACACGCTCCACGGATCGACAAAGCTGGTGAGTCGCTTGATGCGGTAAGGCTCCAAAATGGCCATCAGGGCGATGGATGCGGCGCCCAAGATGCCGGCGATGACCGTGTGGAGTGCGCTCAATCCGGCGATGAAGACCATGATGGCGCAGAGGCCAAACGTGATTGCCGTGGTTCCAAAGTCAGGCTGGAAAAAGATCAGCGCCATCGCGGGCAACGGCACCATCAAGGCCTTGATGACCACCGCCGATTGGGCGATCTGACTGCGGTTGGTGGCGAGAAAGTCCGCCAACACAATCAGCGCAATGATTTTGGCAAACTCACTGGGTTGGAAGTGCACCGGACCGACACCGATCCATCGGTACGCGCCGTTCGCTCCGTACTGGATTCCCGGGACGTAGCACAGAAGCAAGCCAAACAAGACTGCGCCGTAGAGAAACCAACGGTATCGCCGCAGCAAGCGAAGCGGCGTCACCGCCGTCGCAACGCACAATCCCAAGCCCACGCACAGCGCGATCACTTGCCGCATCAGGTAGTGCGCCTCGTCGCCGAATCGATCGAATGCGACCATCGCGGATGCGGAGTACACCATCACCAGGCCAAAGAGGATCAACAGCGTGCTCGTCAAGATGAGCCAGGGATCGATGCTTCGGTTCTTCATGGGGCCGCCTCCTTGGCGAGGGCCGTGAACGCATGACCGCGTTCTTCAAAGTTGGTGAATTCATCAAAGCTCGCGCAGGCAGGCGACAACAACACGACGTCGTCGGGCACCGCTGCGCGTGCTGCGGCATGAACCGCATCCGACAGGGTCGATACGCAGGTGACATTGGCCCGAGCATCGATGGAGTCGGCGATTTCTTGTCCGGCCTCGCCGAAGCAAATGACGCTTCGAATCGACCCGTCGAGGACGGCCTGCAGTCGGCTGTAGTCGGAGCCCGCCTTCCCTGCGCCGCCAAGAAGCACGATTTTTGGCCGAACGATGCCCCGGATTCCAACGAGTGCCGCGTCGATGTTGGTGGCCTTTGAATCGTTCACCCACGTGACCCCCGCGGTGGTGTGCACCGGCTCGAGGCGATGGGGGAGGGCGGTCAAACAACCGACGTCGATGTCCGCTCTGGCGACGCCCGCGGTGACCGCAAGAAGGATGGCCGCCGCCGCGTTGTCGCGGTTGTGCGCCCCCAAGAGCGTCATTGCAGACAAGTCGATCGGTCCATCGTCGGGGGTCCCCGAAAGGACCGGCGTGCCGTCGATGTTCGCGATGCCGGGATGCGCACCGAGCCAGAGCGGTTGCGCCCGGGTCCCCGCGTGGGTCAACCGTCCGCCCGGATTGGCCTCGGGGTCGCTCGGAATGGCCGCGTGACCGGTTGTCGGCATCCGGTGAAACAGCCGAAGTTTGTGCTCGGCGTAGCGGTCCATGGTGCCGTGACGGCCCAGATGGTCGCGGGCGAGATTCAGGCATGCGGCCGCGGTGGGCGCGAGGTTGCCGGGCAGCTCCAGTTGGTAGCTGCTGATCTCGACGACGGCAAAATCGGGTGGCGGATGAACCGCGAGGAGTTCGGTCAGGGGCGTGCCGAAGTTGCCACCGAGGAACACGCTGTGTCCGGCAGCTTCGAGGAGTTGAGTGGTGAACCATGCCACAGACGATTTGCCGTTGGTTCCCGTGATCGCAATGAGGGGGATTCGCCGCTCTTGAAGCCGTTCGGCGGCGAATGCGAGCTCCGAAACCACCGTCGCTCCGCGGGCCATGGCGCGCGCGATCACGGGCGTGGCGGCCGGTACTCCGGGGCTCACCACGATCAACTCCGCGGCGGCAAAGTCCGCCTCCTCGAGCCCGCCATAGCGGTGGGTGGCGCCATCGATGGTCGGTGCATCCGTGCGGCCATCGGTGACGGTGACCACGGCGCCTTGGCTCAGCGCGTACTGGGCCGCAGAGACGCCGCTGCGTCCCATGCCGACCACCAGTACGTTCCGACCCTTGAGCATTCAGCGCACCTTCAACGTGGTCAGCGCCACCAGCGCCATCAGGATGGAGATGATCCAGAACCGGACGATGATCTTGGGTTCAGACCACCCCTTTTTCTCGTAGTGGTGGTGAATCGGGGCCATCAAGAAGATGCGCTTGCCCGTCAACTTGTAGGAACCGACCTGCAAAATCACGCTGACGGCCTCCAGCACAAAGATGCCACCCACGAGCACAAGAAGGATTTCATTTTTGGTCAAGATGGCCAAGATCCCGAGCGCGCCCCCCAGGCTGAGCGAGCCCACATCGCCCATGAAGATTTGGGCGGGGTAGGTGTTGTACCAGAGGAATCCCAGGCCAGCGCCCACGATGGCCACCGAAAATACGGCCAGTTCACCGGCGCCGGCGATGTAGGGGACTGCGAGGTACCCCGAGAACTTGGTGTTCCCCGCGATGTACGCGAGGATGGCAAACGTGAGGCCAGAGGTCATCACCGGTCCAATGGCCAGGCCATCGAGGCCGTCCGTCAGGTTCACGGCGTTGGATGTCCCCGTCAGCACCACCATGCCGAACAGCACGTACGCCCAGGCCAGCGCCTCGACGCCAAACTGCGAGAAATCGATGACGGTGTTTTTCAGGAAGGGCAGCGAGAGTTCTGGGGTCACGACACCGGTCAGGTAGCCGTATGCCAACACGCCGCCGCCAATCCCGAATTGACCCACCAGTTTCCAACGTCCAGCCAAGCCATCAGAGGACCGCAGCATGACTTTTTTCCAGTCATCGATGAAGCCGAGGACCCCGTAGCCAAGCAGAATCGCCAGGGCCATCCAGACGACGGGCTGGTCGAGGCGAGCCCACAGCAAGGTGGAGATGGCGATGCTCAGAATCATGGGCACACCGCCCATCGTCGGGGTGCCGACCTTGTTTTCGATGTGCTCTTGCGGGCCGTCATCTCGGATGATTTGCTCGACCCGCTTGGCCTTCATGTAGTTGATGAACCACGGGTAGAGCGCGTAGCAGATTGCCAACGACGTCACCATTCCCCAAGCGGTTCGAAAGGTGATGTAGCGGAACAAGTTGAAGAACTGATGCTGGTCCGCAAGGGGGGTGAGCAAGTGGTACAACATTAGGGGGACTCCGTTGATTCGAGGACTTGCAATACCCGTTCCATCTTCATGCCCCGGCTTCCCTTGATGAACAGGATGTCGCCGGGTTGAACCCGGTCTTGAATGAGCTTGGCAAGCGATTCGGCGTCGGGGCCGCACAGGGCATGAGCGCCCATGGCCTCACTGAAGCGCGGGCCGGCAAAGCCCACGAGGTCGAGGCCGAGGCCGAGGGCGTGGTGGCCAGTCTGCGCGTGTTGGTCGATTTCGGTGGGCCCCAACTCCAGCATGTCGCCCAGCAACGCAATGCGTCGCCGTTTCGGGGTGGAAGGGATGGACGCCAGGGTGGTCAGGTTGGCGGCGACGCTCATTGGGTTTGCGTTGTACGCATCGTTGATGACCCGGGTTCCGCGGGGTCCATCTTCGATTCTCAACCGCATGCCGACGGGGCGGTAATCGGCCAGCCGTGCGAGAACGCCCGATGGGTCCAGCCCCAGGGCGTGCGCAACGGCGACCGCGGCGACCGCGTTGTGCGCCATGTGGATGCCCGGGCTCGGCAGTTCGCCCGACCATGAGGCTCGCCCGTCCGATACGGTGAAGCGCGTGTGCAGTCGGTCGGGGTCGATGTCGGCGGATTGCAACTGAATGTCGCAGCCCGTCGACGATCCGTATCGAACGACTCGGCAGCCGCTTGGGATGTCCATCGCACGGACAAAGGGGTCGTCCATGTTGACGCACAGGGTGTCGCCCGGCCGGGCCCCGTCGAACAACTCCGCCTTTGCGGCCGCGATGGCTTCGATGCTGCCGAGGCCCTCGAGGTGGGCCACACCGACGTTGGTGATCACGCGAACCGTGGGCGCGCCGATCGATTGAAGCAGATCGATCTCGCCGGCGTGATTCATGCCCATCTCCAGGATCAGGGCGTCGCAGTCCTCCGGGGTGTCGAGCAGGGTCAGCGGCAACCCGATGTGATTGTTGAAGTTGCCTGCGGTCTGGTGGACGCATCCCAGTTCGGCAATCGCCAGACCAATCATGGCCCGAGTGGTCGTCTTGCCGGCGCTTCCAGTGATTCCAACCACGGGACCCCGAAAGCCGGAACGGACGTGGCGGGCGAGCTGCTGCAGTGCAGTGAGTCCGTCGGCGACGGCGATGTGCCCGTGGCGCCAACCGTCCGGCACGCGCTCGGCGATGACGCCGCTCGCGCCCGCCTCGATGGCTTGGGAGAGAAATGCGTGCGCGTCGAATCGCTCACCGCGAAGGGCCAAAAACCAATCGCCGGCCTGGATGCTGCGGGTGTCGGTGCACACGCGGCCGTTGCCCCCCGGTTGGATGAGCTCTCCTCCCGTGCCGAGCGCCAGTTCGTCGGAGCCAAAGATCACGCGCCCTCCAAGATTCGGGACGCCACCATCCGATCGTCAAATGGACTGGTGACGTCGCCAACGATCTGGGTCGTCTCGTGACCCTTGCCCGCGATCAGGATGATGTCGCCGGGTCGGGCGGACTGGATTGCGGCTGAAATTGCGGCCTCTCGGTCCGGCTCGACGGTGTGTGGTCCCGCGATGCCGGTCACGATCGCGTCGATGATGTCCATGGGTCGCTCGTGGCGAGGGTTGTCGGAGGTGACGTAGACCCAGTCGGCTCCATCGTCGGCCGCGGAGCCCATTTCGGGACGCTTGCCGGGATCGCGGTCGCCGCCGCACCCAAACACGCACAAGATGCGACCTTGGGTCAGGGGACGCAGAAACCGGAGCACGGACCGAAGCGCTTCTGGGGTGTGGGCGTAGTCGACCAGCACGTGAAATCCCCGGTCGTTCGGAACCAACTCCAGCCGTCCCGGAATGGCCGACAGTTGCTCAAGCCCGTCAATGATGTCGCGGGGGGTGAATCCCAACGCGTGGGCCGCGGCGAAGGCCGCCAGCGCGTTCAATACGTTGTGAGTCCCCAGCAACTGGAGTTTGATGGCGTGGTTCCCGAGGGTCCCAGTGATGTGAAAGTGGGTTCCCCCGACGGTGGATTGCAGGTTCACTCCCCGGACGTCAGCGTCCGGACTCAAGCCGTAAGTCAGGGTGGATCGCCCGCGCGGATCGATGGAGCGGCAGGCCGGCACATCGGCGTTGAGGACGGCGATGCCGTCTGCTGCGAGCAACTCTTCAAACAGCCTGGCTTTTGCGGCCAAATACGCATCCATGTCGGCGTGAAAGTCGAGGTGGTCGCGGCTGAAGCTGGTGAAGACGGCCACGCGAAAGGGAATCGCGTCGGCACGGTGCATGGCGATGCCGATGGAGCTGACCTCCATCAGTCCCGCCGTGCATCCCTCGCGATGCATGCGTTGCAACAGCTCTTGGAGGACCGGCGCTTCCGGGGTCGTGTGGGTCGCGGGAATGGACTCACCCCCGATTCGGTGTCCAGTGGTCCCAATCACGCCGCACGTGCCTCCCGCGTGCGCGATGATGGACTCGAGCATCCAGGTCACAGTGGTTTTGCCATTGGTTCCCGTGATTCCAACAACGGGCATGGCCTCGCTGGGGTTTCCCGCGAGCACCGCGGCGATCGTGGCCAAGGCGGCCCGGGCATTGGGGACCTGGATCACGCACACGCCGGCACGGGCGGACACAGGCCCGTCCGCAACGACGGCGGCCACGTCGAGGTCGGGTACGAATCGTCGGGCGTCCACTCGCTCACCGCGAATGGCAACAAATACGTCAGCAGGTCGCGCGTTTCGGGAGTCGTGAATGACCCGGTCGATGGTGCGATCTGTGGGTCCATCGATTGAGATGGCCCCCAGTTGTGCAATGAGATTGGAGAGAAGCATCGGTGGGGCAGCGGGGAGATTCAGCAGTGAGGAGGTAAAAAGGCGCGACGCCCTGGATTCGGGTCACAGGGAAAATGTGGTTCGCTTGGAAACGGTGGTCGAACCAGGGCGTCGCTTGGGGTTCCCCCAAGAGGGAGGGGCCGGCAGGAGGAGCGCTGCAAAAATCATGGGCAGCAGGAACAGCGGGAGCGGGATTGTCCGGAATGGTGCCGTTCAAAGAAGGCGGTGTGCGCACCACAGAGAGTGGGGATGCGGGGCAGAAACACACCAAGGTGGGATCCTTCTCGTTGGGCAGGGATGAATTCATGGGGATGAATCCAACATTTCGGACGTCTACACGCTCCTCCGTACCGGTTGGGGGACGATGAACAGGGTGAAAGGGAAAGATGAAGTCGAGGCGGTTCATTTGAGGACCACCTCCATGCGATCGCCGGGCCGCAATGTGCGTCCCGGACGGGGCGATTGATCGGTGACGCGTCCAGACCCTTCGATGCGGAGCGCGAGTCCGGCGCCCTCAAGGGTGACCAGGGCATCCCGCATGCTGAGTCCGCTCAGGTCGGGCGCGATCAGCATTCCGCGCTTTGCCCACCGAAGCTCGGGTGCGGCGGTTGGAACGGGGGTGTCGGTGGCCACCGCTTCGGGCTCGGCATCCGGCAACTTGGTGGGGTCGGGTTGAATCCCCATCAGTCGCAGGCTGGCTTCTCCGATCTCGGAGAACACCGGGCCGGCGGTCTGGCCACCGTATCGGGACCCCTTGGTGGGGTTGTCGACCACAATGGCCATCGCCAGTTTCGGATTGTCAGCGGGAACGGCGCCAATGAAGCTGCCGATCCGCTCCGTCGATGAGTACGCGCCGTCCACGTGTTTCCAGGCGGTCCCGGTCTTGCCGGCCACGGCGTAGCCCGGGATCGCCGCACGGGTGCCGGTGCCGCCGTCTTCGGTGACCGTCACCATCATGGCCAGGGTCTCACCGGCGGTGTCCTCGGAGACCACGCGCTGAACCGTCTGGGGTTCGAAGATGCGGACTGGCACGCCAGTGGAGTCCTGAATCTCTGCGATCATGTACGGGTCCATGCGCACGCCACCGTTGGCGAGCGTGGCCATGGCCGAAGCCAGCTGTACCGCGGTGGCGGTGACTCCATGCCCGTACGATGTGGTCGCGAGCTCAATGGGCTTGATGGTCTTCGCCGGTCGCATGAACCCGCGGGCCTCGCCGCGAAGATCGATGCCGGTCCGCTGCGTAAACCCGAAGGCTTCCAGGTAGTCCAGCGTGTCTTCTGCCCCGAGTCCAAACGCCAGCTTTGCGGTGCCAATGTTCGACGAATATTTGATGACCTCGGACACCGAGATGATCTTCTCCGGGTGGTCGTCTTTGATCGTCGTTCGACCAATGCGGAACCGCCCATTCTCGCAGTTGATTGGTGTGGCGGATGAGACCAACTGTTCTTCAACTGCTGCAGCAGCGACGAACGGTTTGAAGACGGAACCGGGCTCGAAGGCATCGGTCACCGCACGATTCTTCATTGCGCGGGTGTCGAGTTTTCGGGTGTTGTTGGGGTTGTGGGTCGGCCGCTGTGCCAAGGCGATGATGGCGCCGGTCTCAGGCTCGATCACCACCGCTGTGGCCGACTCCGGCTCGCTCCGTTCCATGGCGGTGTCGAGCGCGTTCTCGGCGATCTGTTGAATCCGACGGTCGATGGTGAGGACGATGGAATGCCCCGGCCGCGCTTCGGGGATGTCGGTGGTGATGTGCCGCCCCTTGCGGTCCCGCCACTGCACGTATTTGTAGGTCTCGCCCGCCAAGTGACGCTCCATGCTGCGTTCCAGTCCGGAGAGGCCCGTCCCCGCATGGCCGACAACCCCCAGAAGCGACGCCGCGGCTTCTCCTCCCGGGTAGAACCGCTTGTAGGCATTTCGAGTGAACAAGACCTGGCCAAGGTTGGGGTGGTCTTGGGCGAGTTCCTCCACGCGCGCTTCAATGCGAGCGACCTGGTCGGGGACCAGGTTTTTCGCCAACTGCACGTCCTGCCGTTTTCGCTTGTTCAGCCGTTTGATGGTGTCGGCGACGTTCAGATCCAACATCGGGGCGAGGGCGTTGGACAACGCGACGGCTGATTCGGGTGTGAGCTTCGAGGGGTTGGCGTGAAGCGTCTGCACTTCGACCGACGTTGCCAAGGTCTGGCCGTCTGCCGTTTTGATGTCGCCTCGGCGCCCGTGGATTTCTTGCGGATCGGTGAACTGCCCGTTGGCCTTCGATTGCAGGCGCGCGTCTGGAAACATCATCACGGATGTGGACTGCACCACCAAGCCCAGCAGGCACAGGCTGACAAAGCCGCCCATTGCGCGCGCCCGGTTCGCCATCTTGGGACGAACAACCGAGTCGGGCTGGGGCGGCACCGCCGCACCGTTCGGCCAGTTGAACGGGTCAAACGAGCGGGGTGTGCGATCGGGATCGCGCAAATTTGGCAGGCGGAACTTCACTGGACGGTGGACATCTCAACGACCGGTACGGTGGATTGGAGGGACAGTTCATTGGCCGTTTTGTTCAGCCATGCGGGGTCTTCGAGGGTGGACAGCTCGAGCTTGAGTCGGGAGGTCTCCGCCTGGGCCGCGGCGTAGTCGCGCTCGGAACGATCGAGGGCGACCGCGGTCTCTCGCAGGTCGATCCGTGACCAGGCGCTGAGGAGCATGCAGGCCGCCATGATCAGGATCACCAGGGCGTAGCCGCCGAGGCTGCTGAGTTCGACGTCACCCGAGTCGACCAGTCGGGGGCGAACCGCGTGAGGTTCGGTCGACGCGGGGCTGGCCACGACGGGCTTGGCCTCCTCGGTCGTCGAGGAAGTCCATCGGTGGGTGATGTCCATGGGCGGCTCCAGGGTCAGCTACAGGGGAGATTCAGCGGGGAGGTGTTCGAGGATTCGAAGGCGTGCAGACCGAGAGCGGGGGTGCCCCGCATCGGCGTTTTTGCCGGCGATGCCGCGTCGATGGACGAGGCGGTATTTCGGCGCGATGACCGGATTTCCATACGGGTCTTTGGCGGTGCCGTGGCCCGAGAGAATTCGGAAGGTCCGTTTGACCAAGCGGTCTTCGAGGGAGTGAAACGTGATGATGGCCAGCCGTCCATTGGGCCGCAGCATGCCGACGGCGATGGCGATGGCTCGTTCGAGTTGACCCAGCTCATCGTTGACGGCGATTCGAAGGGCCTGAAACGTTCGGGTCGCGGGATGGGTTCGGCTGTTGCTGTACCCCGAAGCATCCGCGATGCACCGCGCAAGCGAAAGGGTGCTTTCCCATGGGCGGCCCTCAAGGATTGCCCGGGCGATGCGCCGGGCGCGCGGTTCTTCGCCGTACCGGCGCAGAATCTCGGCAAGCCCCCGTTCATCCAGCCCTGCCAGCAGTTGGGTCGCGTCGAGGTCTTGGGTCGGGTCCATTCGCATGTCGACGGGTCCGTCGGACTGGAAGCTGAACCCCCGCTCCGGTTGGTCGAGCTGCGGGGAGCTGACGCCGAGGTCGAGGAGGATTCCGTCGAACGGCGCCCAGTCCGCCGCGAGCGCGGCCATCTGGTCGAAGGTTCCGTGGAGCGCAGTGAAGCGGTCGCCAAATGGTTTGAGTCGCGCACGAGCCGCTGCCAGCGCCGCCGGGTCCCGATCGATGCCGACGACGATGCCGTCGGGACCCGCGGCGTCGAGGAGGGCCGCTGAATGGCCGCCACCACCGAGGGTGCCATCCAAGTAGCGGCCCCCGTTGACCGGTTCGAGGCCGGCGACCGTTGCCTCAAGCAAAACTGGACGATGGCCGAAATCACTGGTCACCTTCCGCTCCACCGGGCTGCGCGCCCTGTGTCCAGTTGTCGACGGCAACGGGGAATGCCGAGCCTTCCCAGCGATCTTTGTCCCACAGTTCAAACCATCCCGCCATGGAGAACGCCACGACATCGCGCTCGATCCCCGCCAAGTCTCGGAGACTCGCCGGGAGCAAGACCCGACCATTGCCGTCGATGGTGAGCGTTTGGTTGGTGGACACGACGGCTCGCAGGAAGTCCGCGCCGCGGGGGGCAAATGGGTCGATGTCTGCCGTGCGTGCCGCGATGCTCTCGCGGTACTTCTCCAGGGTAAACAACGACAGGCCGCCGCGATCCCCGTCGTTTCCGATGGCCACGAGTCGGTTGATTCCGTGGGCACTCAACGCATGCCTCAGCTGGATGGGCAGGGTCAAGCGACCCTTGGGATCCAGGGTGAGGCGGGTGTTGAAGGGCTCGAAGAGCATCGAATCTGCACCATGAAAGCTTCGGAATAAACGCGAGACAGGGAGGCATAACCTGCCAATCTCCACTTTGATCCACCTTGACCCACTTTTCAACAGTATTGATCCACGTTGACGTGTCAATACTTTGTAAGGTATTGGAACTGTTGATCTAATTTGGGTGATCGAAACGATCGCCTCGCGCGCGCGAGGGATAGGGTGGGGCGATCGCCTCGCGCGAAATCGCTGGATCTATGCGTGGAACGGGGGTGTGGAACACCAGAGAGTGGCGCAAGTGGATCCAGGTGGGACCGCGGTCGATTAGGGGGAACACATGGCGGCAAAAAAGAACAAGCCGACGGACGGTCGTCGGTCGATCTGCGAGAACCGACGGGCACGGCACAGCTACCACATCTTGGACACCCTGGAGGTGGGGCTGGTGTTGTCAGGGTCGGAGGTGAAGTCGCTTCGAGCGGGCAACGCGAATCTGATCGACTCCTACGTGCGGATCGAGCGCGGGGAGATGTGGTTGGTGGGCGCCCACATCGCCCAATACGAGCAGGCGAATCGCTACAATCACGAGTCGAGGGCCACGCGCAAGTTGCTCGCGAAGCGGTCCGAGATCGAGTCATGGCACCGCAAGATCAAAGAAAAGGGCCTGACCAGCGTCCCCCTCGAGTTGTACTTCAAGGGTTCGTGGGTGAAGGCGAAGGTTGCGCTGGTCAAGGGCAAGGCGGAGCATGACAAGCGCCACGCATTGCGAGAGAAGCAAGACAAGCGTGAAATGGACCGCGCGATGAAAGATCGTTCTCGGTGATTGGTTCAGTCGTTCGCGTTAGACAGGGTGCATGAACAAGAAATACCTTTCCTGGTCTGCCGTCGTGCTTGGGAGCCTTGCGTACTGCGTGTACGAGCTTGCCTTCCAAGAAATGACTGCGGGTACACTGATGTTTGCGATCGCCGCAGCTTGGTTCTCGGCGGCCTATGCCGCGAAGATACACCGGTGGTTCGGCGTGTTGTGGGCGGGCGTGTTGGCGTTGATGGTGAGCTTGTACTTGGGCGTGCAGCACAAGGACGGCGCCGACCAGTCGTTCTGCACAGTCGACGAGCTGTTCGATTGCGACAAAGTGAACAGCAGCGTCTACTCGGAGCTGTTTGACATACCCATCGCATTTCTCGGCAGCAGCTTCTACGCGGGCGTGGCAGCCCTTGCGATCCTCTCGTTGCTCGGTCGCAAGGCGTATCCCCTCGCGGCGCATTTGGTCGCAGTTGGGAGCGCCGCGTCGGTCCTCTACTCGGTGTTTCTGGCCTACGCATCGTTCGATATGGGCGTGTTTTGCCTGCTCTGCATCAGCTTGTATGGGTTCAACCTCTTGCTGATGGTGGTCGCCTTCGGGCTTGCGAGGGAGTCCGAGATCGGCGTCGTGAAGGGTGCATTCGCTGGCGGACGCTCGACCAATGCCTTCCTTGGAACGGCCACGGTAATGTTGATCGGCACGATGGCGTGGTACACCGCTGGTGCAAACGACATTCCAAAAGGCGATTCCGCCGCCGACCTCGCCTCGCTGTTTTCTTCGGTTGAGGGGTCCCTCAGCTTGGATGGCACGGAACCCACCTACGGGTCGGATGCGGCCAAATATCAGGTCGTCGAGTTCGCGGATTTTGAGTGTTCATACTGCGGACGCCTGTTCCCAGAGATTCATCAACTGCCGAAGGACGAGCCCGACATTCAACTGGCCTTCAAACACTACCCCCTCAGCGGTCAGTGCAACGAAGGGTTGTCTGCTGAGCGACACATCCACGCTTGCGGAGCCGCCCGCGCAGCGGACTGCGCCAATCGCCAAGGCAAGTTCTGGGACTTGGCTCGGTTGATGTTCAAGAACCAAAAGAATGTGGACCCTGACGGGATCCGATTCATGGCGCAACAAGTTGGCCTCGACGTCGACGCGCTCATGGCCTGCGTGGATGACCCGATGACGGACGAAAAGGTGCGGCGCGACGTGAAGCACGGGTCGGACGCGGGTGTTCACGCGACCCCAAGCTTGTTCCTCAAGGGACTCTACGGTTCGGAGTGGGTCATGGTCACCGGTGGGCCAAAGGCGGTCGCCAAGCTTGTTGCTGCCCACAAAGCCGGGATGGCGCTTCCCGAGACGCCACCGGCGCCCAAGCCGCATCGCCATTGAGTTGGATTGAACTGCAGCTGGTGGTTCCGAGGCGCTCGATCGAGCGGGTCGGCGCAGCGTTGTTTGAGTTGGGCGCGATGGGGTTGCAGGAAGACTTCCTGCCCGGCCAGGCACCCGCACCCCGGCAACCATGGGACGATGGTCCCCCACCTGCGTTGCCCGACCGGGCGCTGCTGAAGGCGTGGTGGGAGGCCGAGCGGAGCGCGGATCTCGATGCCGCCGTGAGTCGGGTGGCGGCGGGCATCGAGGGTGCGGGGCAGCCCCGATGGTTCGCTGTCGAGGACACCGGCTGGTCGGATAACTGGCGTGCCCAATGCGAGCGCGTGGTTGTGGACGATGCGCTCGCAGTCGCGCCGCCATGGAAAGCGCGGAAGGGCGATCTCATCATCGAGCCGGGGATGGCGTTTGGTACGGGCGACCACCCCACAACCCTCAGCTGCCTGCGCGGCATTCGCCGGCATGCGGTGGCCGGCGAGCGGTGTCTGGATGTCGGCACAGGTTCGGGCGTTCTGGCCATCGCCGCAACGCAGGCGGGAATGACGGCGTGGGGAATCGACATCGAGGAAGAGTCGGTGAAGGCCGCGCACAGCAACGCGGCACTCAATGGCGTCTCCATTCGCGCGGACCAGACCCCGTTGGCCGCCGTAGCGGGCCCGTTTGAGCTCGTCGTGGCCAATCTCTTTGCCGAGGTGTTGGTCGCGCTGAGCGACGATCTGAAGCGCGTTTGCTCCCGCCGATTGGTGGTGGCCGGCGTGCTTGCCGACCGCGCGGATGCGGTGGTCGACGCGATGCAGCCCATGGTCGTGGAACGCCGCGACGTGGAGGGAGACTGGTGCCACCTGGGGTTCTGCTGGTGAGGCGTTTTTTGTGCGAGAAGCTGCTGCCGGTTGGTGAAATGGTGGTGTTGTCGGATGAACGGTCGCATCACCTGCTTCGGGTCACGGGAATCGCGCCCGGTGAAGAAGTCGAACTGTTTGATGGGCTGGGTGGTGCGTGTCGTGCGAGGTTGGATGGCGTCGAGGGCGGTCGCGCGCGATTGGAGGTCATCCAAACCGTGACCGCTCCGCCCGTCGGGTCCAATGTCCACCTCGTGCTGGCGCAGACTCGGGCATCGGCGATGGATACGGTCATTCGGATGGTGGTGGAACTTGGGGTCGAAGCCATCACCGTCGTGCACACGGAGCGCTGTGTGGCGAAGGGTGACAAGCGTGAGCGATGGATGCGAATTGCGGAGGCCGCGTCGGCCCAATCCGGCCGCGTGAGCGTCCCGACCATCGCTTCTCCCATTCCCTTGAGCCAGGCCTTGATGGCCTTGGATGGCGTGGGGTTGGTGTGCACCCCCGGCACGGTTGTGCGTGCGCACGTTCCGGGTCCGGTCACCATCCTGGTGGGTCCCGAAGGCGGGCTGACCAACAACGAGGTTGCGCAGGCGCAGGCGGCGGGCTGGGTGCGTGCCGGACTGGGCAGCACGGTGCTGCGCGCCGACACGGCTGCGGTGGCGGCGGTGGTGCGCTACGGCTGAACGCGGCGGCGGCGCAGCCCGACGGCCAGCAGGACCAATGGCGCGACGACTGCCGCGGCCGATGCAGACTCGTCGTCGTCATCCCCGCCGCAGCCGGAACCTTCGCTCTCGATCGCGCCCAGGGCCATCGCGACGGGTTCCGGGTAGACGGTGACCTCGCCGAACGCCCAGTCGGAGTTCCCCTCGGGGTCCGTCACAACCACGTACAGGGTGTAGACCTCCCCGGGTGATGAGCTGCTCAAGGTGTTGGGTGCAGTCCAGGTCACTGTCTGGGTGGTGACGCTGTCGAATCCGTTGTGGCCGGCTTCCAGCAACAGGGGATCCTCCTGCCAAGCGTAGACGAGTTCGGTGCCATCGGCGTCGTACACGTCGAGCGTCATGATGGTGCTCTCGCCGGCACCCAACGCCGTGGCTTCCATTTGAATCTCGCCAAGGATGATGGGTGCGGCGTCGATCTCGATGCACCCATCGCGGTCGTCTTTTAGACCGTTGCAGTCGTTGTCGATGCCGTCGCAATACTCGGTCGCCGCCGGGTGCACGTCTGGGTTGTTGTCGTTGCAGTCGTTGTCGGTCTCGGCAAATCCGTCCCCATCATCGTCGTACAGACCGGTTTGATCGTCGACAATGCCATTGCAGTCGTTGTCCTTTGTGTCGCTTTGCTCCGGGGCGTCGGGGTACACCGTGTCGTCCGCATCGTTGCAGTCGCCATCGTTTTCAGACACGCCGTCGCCGTCGTCATCGGTGCCTTCGGTGCCCTCATCGATGATGCCGTCGCAGTCGTTGTCTTTGCCGTCGAAGATTTCTGTTGCGTTGGGGTAAACAAGGGGGTCGGTGTCGTCGCAATCGACGTGTTCGACGGGGCCATCTTCGAACCCGTCGCCATCATCGTCGGATGGCGGATGGGCGCTGTTGAACAGGACGCTGACCGAGGCTTGGGACTCCAATCCACAGTCATCTTGCACCGTCACCACCAGCGTGTCCGTGCCCGTCATCAGCATCGAGTTTGGAACCGTCACGACGGTGTAGCCACTCTCCGAATACGGAGTGCAATCCGCCAGCTCGCCGACTTCCTCGTCAGGATTGAACGATGAGGTCACCTCGCAGTGCAGCGTTGTGGGAGACTGCTCTCTGTCAGAGATGTGCATGACCATCTCGAGCCCTGCCGCTGCGCCGTGCACCGTTCCTGGCTCCGGAGAGATCAGGTTCACGGTTGGCGCGGTGCACAGCGGGTCCGTGCCAATCTGGGCCCGCAAGGACACCCGACTCGAAGGGGTATCGATGTCGCTCGAGGCGATCGTCATCTCGCATTCGGCTCGGCTGGTGGATGTTCCCAGGTAGGTCACCGGCACAAGCGTGGACGTCCGGGCCGCGAGGGTCGTGCCGGTTTCGAGGCGCGCAAAATCGAAATCAAAGCGCGCGTCGCACGCAGCGTCCACCTCAGGTCGCTCGATGGCGAGGGGACCGGTGCCCACGTTGTGAACTTCGATGTATCGCTGCAGGTCCTCGCCTGGACCGGGATGCCCAAAGTCGAGGGTTCGAGGACTGACGACGATGTTTCCGCTGCCCTTTTGTGCGGTGGCTTGCAGCAAGATGGTTTCTCGAAAGCGATCGGGGTCGCGGTAGAACTCGGGCTGATTGCCAGAGTCCGTCGCGTAGTCGATGATGACCGACCCGTAGATTTGGCCGACACTCGCGGGCGAAACGCTGACTTGGAACGAGTACGTGCAGTCCGAATCGACGACCACGGTGGCGCCGAGCGCGTTGTTGCCTTCGCCCGCATCGTCCGTGTGGCCGTCATTGATGTCGATGCCGGTGTCGCCTTCGCTGGGGCCTTCGTCTTCTGCCTCGCCGCCGTCGGCATCGCCGTCCGTTCCGTCGTCTGTTGGAGCGGTGCCGTCGCAATCAACGCTCGGAGCCAGATGCAGCGCGAAGTTTTGTTCCATCTCGTTCGTGCCGATGGCGATGCTGGAGATGCCCAGGGGCAGTGCACCCCGGTTGGTGATGGAGACGCGACGGTACTCGGTCTCGCCCCATTCGAGCGCACCAAAGTCCAGTCGGCTGGTGGACAGCTCGGCCTGAGGCAGTGCCTGCCCAGCCAGGTTGATGGGGTCCTCGCAGGCTGCAAGCATTGCGAGGGTTGGAATCACGACTCCGAGGCGGGACATGGGGCTCCTTTGAGGGGCTGCGCGGCGCAAACCCGTCCGTCGGTTTTAGCCGCGAACCACCCGAACTGTCAACGGAGCAGTCCGCCTTAGCAGGTTCCGCTGACGCGGAGCGGACCGCACCGGAGCGGTCCCCTACAGTTCGTGACCGCACCGGTCCCGCTTGGTCTCCAAATAAAAGGCGTTGTGCGGGGTTGTTTCGGTGATGCACCCGACGCTCGCGCGGACGTCGATTCCGTTCTTCAGCAGGTCCGACCGTTTCCGCGGATTGTTGGACATCAGCCGGATGCTTTGGATTTCCAGGTGGTTGATGATCTCGGCGGCGACTTCATAGGTGCGTGTGTCGTCTTCGAAACCCAGCTCCAGGTTGGCGTCGACGGTGTCCCGGCCTTGATCCTGAAGCGCGTAGGCGCGAATCTTGTTCAGCAGTCCAATGCCCCGGCCTTCTTGGCGCAGGTACACGACAACCCCGCCTTCCTCACCGATGATGTTGAGGGCCTTCTCGAGCTGGGCGCGGCAGTCGCACCGCAGGCTGCCCATCACATCGCCGGTGAAGCACTCGCTGTGCACGCGCAGGAGCACGTCTTCTTTGCCTTGCACGTCACCCGAAACAACGGCGGCGGCTTCCCGACCGTCGTTCATCTCGAAGGCATACACGGTCATGTCGCCGGCTCGGGCGGGCATGGATGCGGACGCGGAGCGATCGATTGCAGCCGCGGCAATGCGCAATGGTTTCGGTGGTGTCATTTACGTCTCCTGACGACTGCCACAGCAGTCGCGTGGGTGGTTTCCCTTTACGGTCCGTCCCCCAGTCTTGGGGCTGCCGTCGGCCACGCGATCGTGCCGGAAGGGACTGCAAAGTTGCAGCTTATTCAAAAGTTAGTCATTTGATCCGTTTTGACAATGCCCGACCCGAAAAGGTCACACTGGAGCGACTCGATTGCGCAGAGCCACAGCGCCGCTCCAGTGCAAATTCGATTCAGGTGTTCAAGGACTCTTTCAGACCCTTGCCCGCCCGGAAGACTGGAATTTTCCTTGCTGGAACGCGGATCTCGGAGCCGTTTTTGGGGTTGTGACCGACGAATTCACGCCGCTGTGAGACGGTGAAGGTCCCAAAGTCGGAGATCGTGACTTTCTCACCGGTGACGAGGGCGTCTTGGATTGTGCCCATCACAATGTTGATGTAGCTGGCGGCGCGAACTTTCGGGATGTTCGCGCGAGAAGCAAGTGCTTCAGTGAGATCGGCTTTGTTCATGAGAACTCCTGGGTTGATTTCGAAATTTTAGTTTTGCCTGAGTATAGAATCGATACACGATGGCCAAAAGCAAGGTATCGTCGTGAATATAGCCGCGTCAAGACCCCGGTCCGAAAAAAGCTTTGGGCTCGTAAAAACTAAAAAATCGTAAACCTACCGGTCCCAGGACCCCCGAATCGCCAGCGCTGCCGGGAGCACTTCGAACCGAGCAGGGAGACAGCCCCGGGTCTCTCCGTCGAGTTCGATGGGGATTGGCACGCCGTCGGTGGGTTTGGCAACGATGCATGAAGCGACCATTTTTGAGGCGCCGTACGCCTTGTGGAGGGTGCCGTCGTAGAGGCGGCGGAAATCGATGATCTGTCGCAGAAGCGGGCTGGTGCCCAACAAGCACACATCCAGCCATCCGTCCTGCATCGACCCGCCAGCACCGACAAGCATTCCGCTGCCGCAGTATTGACCGTTCGCGATGAAGGCGCTGAACAACTCTTCTTGCCACTCCACGGTCCCATCCGGTTGCTCAATGGACAACGACACGGGCCGGGGGGTGTACCGCATCATCGTTTTCAGCGATGCACTGAC
>JAYZVA010000195.1:0-7059 GCA_036156175.1 Myxococcota bacterium | reverse complement strand
GACCATCATGTCCGCCGCCGCGAGCTGGAAGGTCGACATGTCCGCGAGGTTCTGCCAGCTCTGGGGCACGCCGATCACGTTGGCGCTGCTGTCGACGCTGGCCACAATGAAGCCATGGGAGGCCCAGTGACGGTGCAGGCTGGTGTAGCGATCGTGGATGTCCGCGGGGTAGTGCGCGGCGTGATGGAAGGCGATCAGGGGAAAGGGGCCTTCCCCCTCTGGCCGGGTCACCCACACCGCGACGTCGGTGTGCTCGCTGCGTGATGTAGTGATGCGGTCAATGGTGCGGATTTCTTCGATTGCGGCCCAGTTCCCATCTTCTTCCGGAACGGCATCGGGCATGGTTTCGCGGCCGTCGATGACGGGGAGGTGCCCCCGCAGCCGTACGGCCACCGATCCTTCGAGCCTCGCTGCTGAAAAAAGCCCTTCAGAGGCAGACTCCGGAACGCCAAACACGGTGCCGCTGCTCAGGCTGAGTCCGGCGGGCAGGCCTTGGACGGCATCGGCGCTCAAGCCGTCTGCGTACTCCGCGCCAACGCGTCCGGTCTCCAAGAACACGGGCTCGTAGCGAACGTCTGTGCCCACCACAAACGACACGGTGGTGGCCTCTTCGCAGCCGACCTCCGAAAAGGACAGCTCCCACACGCCCGCCGCGTCGGTCGATAGGTCACGGAAGACCGCCTCGCCCGCCACCGGATCCACGAGCACGGTCCCAGAGAGGGTTCCGCCGCTCCGCGCGGTCACCGCAACCGTGCCCTCGGCCCGCAACACCACGGTGGCGACGGGGCCCACGCGCTGGGCCAGCGGGGGCGCTTGGTCCAGGGCGGGCGCCACGCAGTCGAAGTCGGCTGTGCCACCGGAGTCTTCGCCGAGCCACTTCGCGTCCTCGCTGGATTCGGGGCTGCTGCCGCATGCGGCGACAAAGGCGAGCGCGGGCCACTGCACACGGAATGGGCGGAGCATCATCATCAACCTCACAGTCGGACCGGTACTGGAATCGCCTCGCTGCAGTGTACAACGGGGGCGCATGGGACCGCACCCGGCACCCAACCCGTGGCCTACGTGGTGGCCGGCTGCGACAGGTACAAGCCCACCACGCCACCGATGATCATCAGCGTCGACACGGCCTTCATGGGGGTGAGCCCCTCTCGGAAAAAATACACGCCAATGAGCGTGGTCAGAAACACGCCGAGTCCGGCCCAGATCGCGTAAGCGATCGACAACTCAATCCGCTTGATGGCGAAGGTGATGAACACCGCCGAGGCGATGTAGCCCACCATGACGGCGATCGATGGAAGGGGCTTTGTGAACCCTTCGGACAATTTCATCGAGGTGGTGGCGGTGACTTCGCACAGAATCGCCGCCACCAGCAGCAGCCAGTAGACGTGCATGGGACCTCCCGTTCAGTGGTTGGCGAGCCGTTTATTGGCCGGTGCCGTTGGCCCAGTCCAAAAACTGGCCCGGTGCTTGGGCGATGCGGGTCATCAAATGATCGGGGATGACCCCGGCCCGCAGCAGCATGGTGTCGGCGTCGTGGCCCAGCAGCTTGGCGGCCCGCAGCAGCACCTCGTTGGACAGCCGCTTGCCGCCGGCTTCGACCCGGCTCAGGTGCGCGGCCGATACACCAATTTGTTCGGCAAACCGCTGCTGCGAGTAGGCCCGGTACTGCCGCTGAGCGGCGAGCCACGCGCCGAAGGGCAGCGCATCGTGTGCGGCGGTGTCGGTGTCGGGTTGTTCCATGACGATGGGCTGCTGTCCTGTCGCGGCGTCGCGGCTCCATTCGATCTCGGCGTAGGCCGAGTGGTTGTGGATTGATTCCTGATTCTCTGCCGACACGTGCAGCCACTCCACCCCCGGTAGGTCCTGCAAGGACAACACGGCGTCGCGCACGAGATCCTCGACAAACTTGGGGTTTTCGTAGGCGAGCTCGGTGATGTACTTTTCGTCTTCGCGCTTGAGCAAGGCGAACAAGGGCGCGGACGCGCAGGCCTCAACCTTGGCGACCACGTCCTCGATCCACACAAAATCCGACGAGCGCACCCGAACGTCGACCAAGCTCCGTTGGTTGTGGGCGCCGTATTCGCTGATGGATTTCGAGCACGGGCACAGGCTCTTCACCGGCACCTGCACCCCCAGCACAAAGTCCACGACGCCGCCGCGCTTGGAGGCCAAGAAGCTGGCTTGGTACTCCATCAGCGACTCCACGCCGCTGATGGGCGCTTTCTTGGAGATGAAGTACGGAAAGCGCAGCTCGATGTGCGCGTCTTCGGCGCCCAAGCGGTTCTGAATCTCTTCGAGCAGCTTCGGCATGGTGCGGATGGTCATCTCTCCGCGCCGCAGGTTCAGGATCTCGATGAACCGGCTCATGTGGGTGCCCTTGAAGTGGTGCGGCAGGCTCACGTACAGGTTGGCGCGGGCGACGGTGTGCTGCACGTCTTTGTCGCGGTCCATGATCTGGATGGGGTAGGCCAGGTCCTTGATGCCCACCTTGTCGATGTCCAGCGCGCGGGTGTCGGCCTCGTTGGCGTGGTCGGGCAGTTGGTCGGGGTGATGGGGTTGAGCAGAAGCTGTCATCACGGAAGTCCAATGAGTTTGTGGGTTTGAAGCGACAAGCGCCACCGGGGGTGGGCTTGGCAGTACGCAGCCGCGGCTTGGATGTTCTGCTGCTGGTCGGGGCCGTCCATGGGCTGCAGAAAGAAGTGGGTGAAGTCGAGGTGTTCGAAGTCGGTGGGCGGGCACTCGGGCTGCGGAAAGACCAGCTTGAGCTCGTCGCCCTGAGTCTGCTTCATGGCTTTGCCGGGTTTGGGGCTCACGCAGATCCAGTCGATGCGTTCGGGGGCCGGCAGGGTGCCGTTGGTCTCGATGGCGACTTCGATCCCGGCGGCTTTGCACGCCGCCACCAACGCCGGGGTCAACTGCAGGAGGGGTTCGCCGCCGGTGAACACGACGTAGGGTGGGGTGGTCGATTGGCTCGCGGGCCAAGCCGCAAGCACGGCATTGACCACGCTCGCTTCGTCGGCAAAGCGCCCGCCACCGGGGCCATCGGTGCCCACAAAGTCGGTGTCGCAGAACGTGCACAGCGCCTTGTGCCGGTCCTGCTCGCGGCCCGTCCACAGGTTGCAGCCGGAGAACCGACAGAACACGGCAGCCCGTCCGGTCTGCGCGCCTTCGCCCTGCAGGGTGAAGTAGATTTCTTTGATCGAAAAGCCCATACCCATCGCCATTCTGAGGGGGGTGTGCACGGACTCAATCCGTCACCCAGCCCGCTGTTAGCCGTTTTTGTCTCAGTGGTCAATGGCGTGTTTACCGTTCAGACAAAATCGGTTAGGTGCGCCCATCAACGAGGGTTGGGCATCACCGCGTCCAGCCGAGGATGCACCATGAAGCCCAACACCACCATCATCGAGTCGTCGAAGACTTTCCGCAATTTCCCGTGTGCCCACCGTCGGTTTCGCCACGATGGGCACTGCGCGTGGGTGCACGGCTACAGCCGCAGCTTCACGCTGTGGTTCCGAACGAACGAAGTGACGGACAACGGCTTCGTCATGGATTTCGGCAAGCTCAAGCCGGTCAAGGCCTGGCTCGAAGACACCTTTGACCACACCCTTCTGTTGGACACCGGTGACCCGCTCATTCCGCAGTTTCGGGCCATCGAAGAGCAGGGCGGCTGCAAGCTGGTCGTGTATGACGACGTGGGCATGGAAGGCACCTGCGCGTACGTGAAGGACTGGGTGGACCGGTGGCTCGAGGCCGAGACCGGGGGCCGGGTGTGGTTGCACTCGGTTGAGGTGCGCGAGAACGACAAAAACAGCGCGCGGCTCACGCTCGGTTCGGATTGACGCGGATTGCCCGTTGCGGGAAACTCAAGGGACCTCGGGAGGCCGCCGTTCGGGGTTCGATTGGTTTGGAGTGAAGCATGGCCATGCTTTCAGACACCGCCAGGATTCGCATCGCGTCCGCGGCGGCGTTCACGTCGGTGTTGGTGGCCACCCACCTGGTGTTGAGTCTCCTGTGTTCTGGATGGCCGCTGATTTTTTACGCGGTCGCGGGTGGGATGGGCGCGCTGTGTGGGCCGTGGTTGCACGGCCGGTCGTCGGGCGATGGATGGGGATCCAGGCTGGTCCGACGGTCGGGTGCGGGGCTCGCGGTGTTCAGTGCCATTCCAGTGGTGCTGCTGATGGCGATGCCGGTGAACTGGCAGAGCAAATGCGCCTGGCGTCACTGCGGACGGGCGCTTGGTCCCAGCTTGTGGCAATCGCCGTTTCCGGTTGGAACGCCCACCTGTGGTGGCTGGCACACCTGCGCGAACGAGTACCCGTATTCGCCGACCGAGTACCGACGGGTGTTGGCCATAATCGAACGCGAGGGGTGCCCGGCACCCTGAGCCTCGAAGGGGCGACACCGGTCCATTCAGCCCGCCGTAACGGCGCGGTTTTGCCAACGGTCAGATTGTGTCCGAAAACGGTCTGTTCAAGTTTGAGCCAACCGCCTACAGTGGAAGCACTTGGTTACAGGACGGGTCATGGAAACACTTTACGTCATCGCAGCATTGCTCATCGGGGTGGGGCTCGGCACCGTCATCGGCCGGCTCTGGCAAGCCTCGCGCACCAGCGGCGGCGGCAATGAGCAAGCGGCTCAGCTGGCCGTCTTGAGCGAACGGGCGGGCCGGGTCGAGGGCCTCGAATCCGCGTTGACTGAGAGCCGTGCTGCGGAACAAGAGTCGGCCAAAGCCGTGGTTCAACTCGAGGCCCAGCTGGCCGCGCAGCGGCAGACCGCCGAGCAGACCGCGGAGGCCGAACAAGCGGCGGCGGAGAAGCAGCGGCAAGACCACGAACGCATGGTGGCCCAGTTCAAGGCCGCTGCCCACGAGATTGTGGAAGAACGAACCAAGGAGTTTGACGCCAAGAGCAAGAAGTCCATTGGCGAGTTGCTGAAGCCTTTTGAAAAGCAGCTTGGCGACTTTCAAAAGCACATGGCCGAAGCGGAGAAGCACGCATCGAAAGAGCGCATCACGCTTCAACAGCAGGTCAAGATGCTCAACGAGACGAACACCCAGATGAGCGAGGAGGCCCGCAACCTCACGCGCGCGTTGAAGGGAGACAACAAGTCGCAGGGCAACTGGGGCGAGGTGGTGCTCGGTCGGGTGCTCGAGCTCTCGGGGTTGGAAGAAGGCCGCGAGTACGAAACCGAGGTCAGCGAGACCGCCGAAGACGGCTCGCGCAAGCGGCCCGATGTGGTGATTCACATGCCCGGCAATCGCCAGGTGGTGGTGGATGCCAAGGTCTCCCTCAAGCACTACGAGCAGTACTGCGAAGCCGACGACGCGGCGGCGCAGTCCGAGGCGATGAAGCTGCACGTCGCATCGATTCGGGGCCACGTAAAGGGGCTGTCGGCCAAGAACTACCACGACCTCAACAGCATCACGACCATCGACTACGTGCTGATGTTCATTCCCATCGAGGCGTCGTTTACCGAAGCCGTTCGCCACGATCGATCGCTCTACGACGACGCGATCAACAAGAACGTGTTGATCGTGACGCCGTCGACGCTGCTGGCGGTGCTGCGCACGATCGAGACCATGTGGCGCAACGAGCGCCAGACCAAAAACGCCGTCGAAATCGCCAAGCAGGCCGGGGCCCTCTACGACAAGTTTGTTGGCTTTTCTGAGACGCTCAGTCAGGTCGGCAGCCGAATCGGACAGGCCCAAGTCGCCTACGACAAAGCCTTCAGTCAGCTGACGACGGGGCGGGGCAACCTGGTGAATCGGGTGAAGAACCTGGAAGCCTTGGGCGCCAAGACCACCAAGCAGTTTTCCCAGTCCATCAGCGACGCCGCCGACGATGCAGCGGCGCTGGACGGCGCATCACCCATGTTGGAGCTGGCAGCGGCTCCCGATGGCGACTCAAACGGTTGATTGTCAACGGCGGTGGCGCCGTTCTTCCAGGCGTCCCCCGGTGCGGTTGGCTGCCTCCTGGCGGCGGCTCGAGGCGTAGGCGAGCATCGGGAAGGTGAGTGGCCACGCCACCACCCACAGCGCCATGCAGGCGTAGAACCCGTGCTGGGTGCGCTCATCGGGCTGTGGCGGCCGCGTCTCGGGGTCGACAAGCCGACGGCTGTGAACCGTTGGGTGGTGCTCGATTCGGGCGTGCATGCGCTTCAGCCATGCCACCAGAGCGGGGTGCTGCGCGGCCGCGGTCATGGCCCAGTCGGTGAGCCCGCTCGACATGCACTCGAGTTGCCCCAACAGTCCGAAGTCGCTCGCATTGGGTTCATCGCCGCCCAAAAACGGGGTTTCTTCCAAACGTGTGACCCACGGCAAGAGCTCGCGGGAGAGCCGTTCGGTGCAGTCGTGACCGTTCCTGCGCTTGCGCAACATCCACCGACCCAGCTCGATGAGAATGAAGAAGTACCAACAGAGAACGGCCCGAAAAGCGACGGACAAGGGCGTGGTCGGCACGTCGGTCATGGTCGCCCAACCGTGAATGAAGCGCAGGCGGCGACCGGGGCCGGTTCGATCCAGGGCATAGGCCAAAAACAACGACTCGAGGTCGGTGAAGTCCGCTTCCAGTTGGGCCCGCTGCTGGGCGTCGGCGATGGGCAAGAGGGTCTCGATGATGGAGAGCGAGTCGGCCGTCTGGGTGCCGTTGTGCCAGCGAACGGGCATGACCAAACCGGAATCAAGGTAGTAGCTCAGGGACGGGTACGGCCGCAGCCGCACGGCGATCCCGTGGGATGCGTGCGCCAACACGGCGGCCTGCGTCCACGGCGAATGGTCAACCCCAAACACCACCGTCACGATGAACCCTTCAAGTCGGCGGTCCACTGCGCCAACCGGTCAGCGGTGACCCCGGCTCCCCCGCACACGACCACCAACACGGGACCGTTGGTGTCCATAGCGGCGGGTTCGCCGTCGTAGACAGCGCTCAACGCCGCACCGCAGCTTGGCTCAACGAGCACCCGATGGTCGTCCAAGAATCGATTGCATGCGCGCACGGCTGCGGCATCCGACACCACGCAGCTGACCACGTCGTGCGCTCGCGCGCGGCGAATCGCCTCTGC
>JAYZVA010000194.1:0-11409 GCA_036156175.1 Myxococcota bacterium | reverse complement strand
CGGTGGGAGCACCCTAAACTGGGGCATGCAGTTTTAGCGTTCCCAGAGGAACTCGGGTTCGCCATGGGCTTTCGCAGCCCACCGACCGAGCACGAAGAAATAGTCGCTGAGCCGATTGACATAGGGAAGACTGGAGTCGAGCGCGTCCGGTTCGGTCTCCCCGAGGCGGACGAGAACCCGCTCGGCACGGCGGCATACGGTGCGGGCCTGGTGCAAAAATGCCCCAACGGGGCCACCGCCCGGCAGGATGAACTCCTTCAGGGGTGGAAGATCGTCGTTTAGCGAGTCAATCCAAGACTCCACTTCCTTCACGTCGGCTTCGGACACCCGCTCCATTCCCTCCCAGCGGTCGCTCGGCAACGTGGCAAGGTCGGCGCCAAGGCAAAAAAGCTTGTTTTGAACCACTTTGAGCATGCCGTCGATCCGCGACACAACATCGTCACTGGCACTGGTTTGGCCATTGAATGTCCGGGCCAAACCGACGATGGCGTTGAGTTCATCGATGGTGCCGTAAGCTTCAATCCGGGGTTCTCCCTTGGATACCTTTCGACCACCAACCAACTGGGTCGACCCCTTGTCGCCCGCTTTCGTGTATACTTTCGTGATTCGCATGAAGCCCCCCCGGCCCGTAAAATCTGCTCGCACCGTTCATGTGTGATAGGTTTCCCAATCAGCACGCTGTTCGAGGTAATAACATGAGCGATCAAATTAAACGCGTTTCGGTGGACGGTCTTCGAGGCGCCGACGTGGCGACCATCCAGGTTTTGACCCAGGACGTCCTGGGGTTGCCCATCAACCAGATCAACCCCGACACCGTGTGCGCTTTGTTTGCACTCGCGGAGGTGTCCGACCAGGTTCCGGAGCAGCTTGCCGCTGACCTCGCCGGATTCGTTGGCCGAGCAGGCCGCGAGCTTGCCGACATGGCCGAGTTTGATTCCTACGTGTCGTTGCTTCTCTCGGTCGACGGTTCTGCCGTTCCGGAAACGTTTCGGGCGGCCGTACAGGCGGCGCAACCCGAGAGCGAAGCGGCAGCAGCCCTTGCAGCCCACCTCGAAGGAGCCGTCGCGGCGCCGTTCGAAGTGAGCGAAGGGTCGAGCGTTGCGTCGGAGGCTGCTGCAGGTCGCACCAAAGCGGCGAAGCCTCAAAAATCGGCCGCTGCGGTGAAGAAGCAGAACGATGCGGAGCGTCGGGAGTGGATCGGAGAGTTTGTGTTGAGCCGGCTCCAGAACTACGAGACTGGCCTCAAGGAGTCGCTGTTGGTGGGCGCTGCGCGCCACAAGGCCCCGTGGGACGACATCACGGATCGCGAGGTTCGGTCGGTTCTCCGAGCCATGGGTCGAGATGGAAAACTCCGAACCACCGTCGGCCGCTGGTTGATCAACCGGTAAGCCGCCGGAACTCTCGGGCCATCGACCGACCCAAGACGAATCGCACAATCGAACGCGGGAACAGCCGCCCGAAGGCGGTGGCAATGCGATTACCGGTGCCAGACGCAACGACGTGGGTCCCGCGTTCGATCGCATCGAGGGTGTCGGAGACGACTCGGTCGACGCCGACCGTAATGAAACGGACACCGGTGATGCGGTCAATGGGTATTGCGCCTGCCGCGGCAAAACCGGTGTGAACAGTCCCGGGGCACACCGCGACCGCCGTGACCCCCGTGCCGCGCAATTCCTGGGCCAGGCCTTCACTCCAATGCAGCAAGAACGCCTTCGTGGCCGCGTAGGTGCTCATGTAGGGCATCGGTTGGAATGACATCCCGGAAGCGATGTTTACGACACAGCCGTGACCCGCCGCGATCATCGCCGGCAGGAACGCTCGTGTCAGGGCCACCGGTGCCAAGCAGTTGACCATCACCATCCCTTCTTGGGTCTCGCTGCCGCATTCCGCGAATGGCCCGAACGACCCAAAGCCTGCGCAGTTGACGAGCAAGTCAACCGGCCCGGCTCGCTCGATGAGCGTGGTCATTCCCTCGGTGCTGCTGAGGTCAGCGGTGACCACGGTGGTGTCGCAGGTCAGACCGTCGGCAAGTCCCTCGAGGGCATGCGTCCTCCGCCCAGCGAGGACCAAGTGACCAACGCCGTTGGCGTCGAGGGCGCGCGCAAGTGCACCCCCAATTCCACCGGATGCGCCGGTGATCAACACACGTGAGAACCTATTCATCGTGGACAATCTCCCAGAATGGATTAACCCGGCGTCCGCGATTGATGTGCCGACTGGCTCTCGCACGAATGACCGTCAACAGACGACGGATTGGAGAAACCATGCATACACAAATGAAAATTGCTGCGCTTGCGCTCGCATTGGGCGCCGTTGGCTGTGGCGACGATGAAAACAAAGACACCGCCGGAACCGTGGGGGAAGACACGAGCACGCCAGGGGGTGATGCCGATGCCGATGCGGATGCTGATGCCGATGCGGACGCCGACGCCGATGCGGACGCCGACGCCGATGCTGACGCCGATGACACGGGCGATGCGCCCGCCGGCCCAACCGTCGCGGATGTTCAGACCCACGTCGTGGGCGTCGGTGAGACCGTGACCTTGGACAACGTGGTCGTGACATCGCCCCTTGCAGCAAACAACACCGGCTTCTTCATTGGTGACGCGACTGGCGGACCCAACAGCGGTCTTTGGGTGTATGCCCCCTTCGTGGAAGGGCTGGTGGTGGAGCCGGGTCAGCGAATCGCCATTACCGGCGTGGTTGGTGAGTACGCGCCCGGCGCGGATGATGAGATGGGCGGAGACACGGGAGAACCCGTTGCCCTTCCAGACACCGAAACCCAAACCCAGCTTTCGATTGGTTCAGCGGATGCAGTCGTGCTGAAGGGAATCACCGACATGCCTCCTGCAACGCTCGTCGGCGGCGCGACCCTGACCGATCCGGCGCTCGCAGAAGCGTACGAAGGGGTCTTGGTGCGCTTCGATGAAACCACGGTCACCAGTCCATTCGGTTCCGGTTCCTTCGGCGTCGATGGCGGAGCTTACGTGGGCAGCATGTTCATCGACCTCGACTACGTTCGCCTTGGCGATACGTTCGAGAACATCATTGGCGTTGTGTACTTCCAGGATGGCGTCTACAAGGTGCAGCCGCGAACGGAAGCCGACTTGGTGGGATACAGCGACACCTGCGGCACATGCGAGGCGGACAAGTGCATCGGTGACCTCGGTGAGGGCGATGTCGTCATCACTGAGTTGATGGTTGACCCTTCTGCCACCACCGACCGCGTGGGCGAATACGTCGAAGTTCAAAACACCACTGGTGGGAGCATCGACCTCAACTGCCTTGCGCTGCAGGACGGCTCTGAGCACGTGGGCTACGTGGAAGAAAACTTGGTTTTGGCCGCGGGCGGAATTGCCGTTCTGACCCGCCGAAGCGACGACGGAAGCCCGTACGTCGATGCGGTTTCCGCGGCGGGCGCGCTGACCACCGATTACCGGAACGCGGTCAGCCTGAACAACGACGCTGAGACCATTTCCCTCGGGTACGGCGAGCTTGTCTTTGACACGGTCTCCTACGACGCAACCTGGCCATACAGCGCAGGCACGGCCATGGAGTTGTCCGCGGAGTACAGCGGCGCTGCGGCCGGCACCGCAAACGACACTGCTGCGGCGTGGTGTGCGGCAACCAGCGAGATTGCCGGCGTGGGCGACCTTGGTACCCCGGGCACTCACGCCACGTTCTGCAGCGGCACAATCATCGACTGAAACGCTGCGGATGAAACAAAAAATGCCGCCCGAGGGCGGCATTTTTATTGGATCACGTCATCGAGTGAGCACAAAGCTTCAGGGGGTTTTGCACACCATGCGGTCCACCGCATGGACGGGGGCGGCATCGCCGGCCATCAAGTGCGCGATTGCGGAATAAACCAGGCGTTGTTGTTCCAGAATCCGTTTGCCTGCAAACTGCTCGGAGACAACCTCGATCTCGAAGTGGCCCCCACCCCCACGCACGGTTGCGGTTGATCCGTCGATGGCTTGCTCGATGGCCGTTTTTACTTGTTCTTCGATCGACATGCTCCCTCCAGACCACCCTGCTAACCAGCGAACGAGACAACCGACCAGACTTCGTTGGAAATACCCATCTGTTCGAGCTCGGCGAGCCACCATCGCTGGGCGTCCCGCAGAGAGTCCGAAGGGCCCTTTACCTCCACCAAGCGGAGTTGGCCGGAGTCCTCAGAGAGAACGACCAAGTCCGGCCAACCACGTTGGGCGTTCCACCAATCGACCGAGAACGCCTGCATGATGGAGGTGAGGGCAAGCGGGGGAAGTCCGTCGACCACCCGGAGCAAATCGTCCAACCCCATCAACCCCCAGTGAACCCCCACGATGGACTGCCCGAGGCGTTTCTTCCAAGCCGCACGGAGGCGGCCGCGGGCGAGGCCGTTGCGGATATCGGACTCAATTGCATCCACGGTGGAAGCGCGCCGGTGCCGAAAGTCGGGCGTGCCCAAGTCCAACGGTGCTCGAAGGTGAGGGCTGGGCAGCATCCCGTGAACGGGCGCGAACAGGGCCTCTTCGTACAGCAGCCCGAACAATGTGCTCCACAGTGCACCCTCCACGTGGAAAGCATCCAGCCCATCAGCTGCGAGGGCGTCGATGACAAGGGTCTCCACCGAGCAGACCCGATCCCCATCCGTCCAGCGTCCGTTGGCGTGGCGCATCGGCGTCTGGAGAACTCGGGTTACCGGTGGTGGGGGTAGCTCCCCCCAGGCCCAGGGGGTGCCTGCTTGTTTGGCAAGGCGTTTTCCCGTCCGCACACGGGCATAGTCGGAGGGGCCATCGTGCCATGGTTCGGTGCACAACTGGAGACCGTCGCCCGGTCGCCCCGAACGACCCGCCGTCAGCGCAGCACGATGCAGAACCGGGGATCGTTCGAACAAATCGCTGCTTAGGTGCCGTTGATACAACTCGTGAGCCGCGGCAGGCCCGGCGTCGCGCTCGGCGGCGCGCAGCGCGCGTCCGGCCACCTCTTCCCAGAATCGCCGTGCCGAAAACCGCCAACGGTGGGGCGCGGGCAGAGGAAGGGCGGCCAACTGAGCGGTTGCTTCATCCAGCCAGTGGGCCCACGAGGTTTTGTCAATGACGGCGGCGCGTGCACCAATCGCGGCTTCGTAACCGCGCAGCTCACTGCGATTGCGGAATCGGCCAGTGCCACCGGTGACGGTGTAGTCGACAGGGGTGCGGACACCGATTTGTTCGAGCACAACCTTCGAGAGGTCGCCGGTGTGGTCCTGGAGGTGAGTTCTGTTCATGCGCTGGAACAACCCGGCATGCCTCGGCTGCACCAGCTCCGGTGCCCGGGGACCCGGACGGGTGTTGGCAAGGCGTTTCAGCAAGGCCGACCGACTGCCGGATGTGGGCATTCCGTGATCGCGAGCCAGCGTTTTCAGTTCAGGAACTGTCATCCGGTCCCGTTGAGTTCGTGAGGGGATTCGTTGGGTGCGATCGATGAATCCTCGACGTTCCAGCCGTGTCAGGCTCTCGTCCACTTGACTCACACCGGGCACGACCAGGCTGTCCACCCGGACGGGTTGCTTCTTGCGCCAGAGGAGCCGAGCATAGACGTGGGCATCGTCATGCGAAAGTTCCCGCCACGCCCGAATGACGCACATCTCCCCGGCTGAGAGCAGGTGCGACTCCAGCGTCATGCCTCTGTTCACAGCGGCTTCGGCGATGGTTCGCGGGTAATCCGGCGGCAAGTCGATGGGTTCCATGGACAAATAGTAGGCGGTGCGTGGCTGCCGTGGCGGACAGTTTTTGGCGCTTGTGGTGTGATGAGGCATGAGGGTACTTCCGCCAAGGTCACTGCCGCTCACCGTGCTCGCGGCGGCGGTGCTGGTGTGCGTTGCCGCATGGGTTCGCCTCGAACACGTCGGCGCATCGTTGACGCTGCAGGACTCTGTGGGCCCGTTCTGGGCGGCGATTCGGGGGGACGGTCGGGCCCATGCATCGGGGTACGGCGCCGGCCTGTTGCTTCCATTTTGGGCATTGACCGTCGCGAGCGGGAGTCTGTGGAGTGCACTGTGTGGAATGGCATGGTTTCACGCGCTCATCGCGCCCATCGGTGCCGCGGCGGTCACGGGTCGGAGCGCGGGCAGTGGGGGAATTGCCCTTGCCGTTGGCGCAATCCTCGCGTTCGATCCCGCGCTCGTCTCCTCGTGTCTGTCGGGATCCGAGACGTACTTGGCGCCCATCTGGATTGGCGTGGCGTTCGTCGTGTCCCCGGCCATGGCATGGGTTCCGTTTGCCCTCGCTGTGGCCAACCACCCCCTGGCCATTTGCGGTGCCCCGTTGTTGCTCAGGCAGGGGGCCTTGTGCCGACGCGCACTACCCGGCTTGCTCGTGGCATCCCTGTTGATCGGTCATCAGGCATTGGGCATCGATGGCGCTGGCGTTCCGGGGTCGTCTGTTGGGGACGCGTGGCTTGCAGCCTGGCACGAAGGCCGCCTCGCGATCGCAGCGATGGTGACGGGAATCGCGGTTGGCTGCACGCATGAGCGGACGCGGCGCGGTGCGTGCGCGGCGGCGGCATCGATTGCGTTGTTGTGCGCGGCAGGCTGGTACCTCGGGTACCTGCGCGACCATCACATCCGAATGTTCGTGGTGCCTGCGATCGCGGGATGGGGCGGGCGACCCCGGCTTGGGCTGGCGGTGCTGGGTGCATTGGCCTTGTTTGTTCAGAACCCCGCCCGCCCGCCGGAGGTCGCCCTGCGTGCGGGTACGCTGGGTCTGACCACCGCCATCGCAGACCGAATTGTGGCGGAACAGCAAGCGGTGACAATTGACCGAGTCTGGTTCTCGGGGGGGCCCGGTGCTGAGCCCGCGGCAGTGATGCTCGACCTCCGGCTCCGGGGCTGGGGTCCGGAGCGGATCGGTTCGGGGACCGACATGGTGCTGGTGGTCGCGGGCGACGGGCCCGACCTGCAGCGTGCCGCAGGCCTTGGTGAGCCCATGCTGGCCGGCCACGGCTACACCGTGTTGCGCGCATCGGTGTCCGCGGTGCGTTCGTGGTCGGAAGCGCAGTGCGATGCGTCGCCCAAGGTGGGCGGTGCTTGGGACGCGCTAAGCGTCCTTCATCCGGCGCTCACCACCAGCCAATCGCTTGAATGGTGGGCGTGCAGCCTCGACCACGCTAATCCCGAGCCATGACTGGGATGGTTCTTCTTGCCTGGGCCATTGAAGCGGCATTCGCGCTCGATGATCCCGACCGCCGGCGCAGTGTCTCGGAAGGCGTTGAAGTGTTTGCGCCGGAGGCGGTCGAGGCGGGCAAGTCGTACTCGGCCTTCGTGATTGGTTTTCCCGACCGGCCGGGGCCGCTGGTCTCTCCCAGCCGGTACGTCGTGAGCTACTTCGATGGGTTGCTTCGTTGCGGCAACGCGAACGAAGCGGGCATGAACAAAGTGCGGGATGGGCGTTGGTGGACGGTGGTGTTCACGGTTCACGCCATCAAGGAGACGGCGATTGAGCAGCCGGCCGGTAGCGGCACCTGGGGGTGGCGGACCGAGTACGACTGCACCATCGTATCGCTGAGCGCTCCGGATTGACTCAGTCCGCGCTTCCGGTGTCGCCGCATTCTGGAGAGCCTTCCACCTGAAAGCACTTGCAAGGGTCGTCCGCGAACTGCGGATCATCGCAGTACGGTCCGTCGATCTCGCCGTCGTCCACGCCGCAACCGAACGCCAGCATCAACAATCCCAAGACGGTCCGCATCATCCTCGGACTATACCTCGCGTGGGTCCGTCTGGTACAGTCCACTGGTGCGGGAGTTCGAATGCTGAGACAGTGGTTGGTGGTCGCGAGTGTGGTGGGTCTGAACGCGCCGGTTTGGGCTGGCGATGGAGACAAGGTGCTCCAACAAGTTGACCAAAAAGCGAATGCACCCAGCGACACCTGGTTCTCGTTCACGGCGGTGACGCAAGAGCCCGGAAAAGCCGAGCGGACGATGAAGTTTGAGGTGCAAAACAAGGGCGAGCGGCGCTTGGTGCAGTTTTCGGAACCATCCGACATGAAGGGGACCCGCGTGTTGGTGCTCTCGCGGACGCAAATGTGGGTCTACCTTCCCGCTTACCGAAAGGTGCGTCGGGTGGCGAGCCACGTGAAGCAACAAGGGTTCATGGGAACGACGTACTCGGATGAAGACATGTCGACGACCCAGTTCGGCGCCATCTATGACGCGCAGATCATCGCGGATGCAGAGGCGGAGGTGAACCTCCAGCTCGTGCCTCGAGAAGGCATGGAGACGAGCTACGGCAAGGTGGAAATGACGGTTCGCAAAGACTTGATGCTGCCCAGCCAGTTGCGCTTCTTCAACCGGGACGGAGCGCTGATCAAGACGGAGGTTCGGGACCAGTACGACTGCGCCGACAGCGTGTGCACCCCCGGGCGATTGAAGATGACGGATCACTCGCGTTCGGATGCATGGACCGTCTTGGAGGCCACTGAACGCAGAGTCAATCAAGGGGTGTCGGACGGGTTGTTTAGCGTCCGAAATCTCGAGCGTGGTCGATGATGCTTCTGGGCCTGCTGGCCTGGGGTGTTGGGTCGGCTTGGAGCAGCGACGTCGATGCGTCCGGCTACGCGACCGCGGACCTGCGCGTCCGGCTGACCGATCTCCCAGCGGGTGCTTGGTACGCCCCGGCGGGCCGGCGCGCGGGCGTGGAGCGAAGCAAGGCAATCGCCGGCGGTGAGGTGTTCGTCCGGACGGGTCAGTGGTCGACAACCGCGGCCGGCAGGGTCGAAGCCCTCGATGGCTCGACCGCCGACGCGTTGGTTCCCCTCACGGTGCCGGAACGCGTCATGCCTGTGCGGGTACGGCTGGATGAACTGACGTTGGAGTTGTGGGACGTTTTGGTCCCAGGGCTCGATCTTACGCTCGGGCATCAGACGGTGATGTGGGGTGTTGGCGATCAGTTCAATCCCACCAACACCCTCAACGCCAGCGACCTGGAGGATCCGCTTCAGTTTGGTATGAAGCTGCCCAACACCATGGTGCGGCTGGACTACGCGCTTGGTCCCATGTGGACGCTATCGGCGGTTGGTGTGCCGGTTTTTCGTCCCGCTGCGTTGCCCGCCACTGCTGCGCTTGGGCCCGCGTTTGTGGGTCGGATGCCGATGGTGGAGGACGACCTCCGACGTGAGCTGCAAGATGCGCAGGCGTTTTCACGGGACTCCACGCGGACCCCAACCATTGTCCGGTCGACCTCGGTCGCCTATCCGGGCAGGGGGCTCGAGAATGCGCAGGGCATGGTTCGGCTTGGCGGTTCGGTTGGAATGCAAGATGTGGCCTTGTCTTGGTACACAGGGCGCTCCGACATCCCGCAGCCCATTGCGAACCACACCGAGCGGGTGACCCAGCGTGTGTGTCACCCGGTTCGGACCGGCGATTGCATCAACGGGTATTTGTTGACCGATGCAACCATGGCTTATCCGCGAATGCACGTGGCAGGCTTCAATGCTGCTGGTGAAATCAATCCGCTGGGGTTCGTCGGGGCCCATCCGCTTGGCTGGCGATTTGAACTTGCGGTCATTCAGCCAGAACAGCTGACGGTCGCGATAACGAACGGCGACCTTGACCTGGGCGATGGATTGGTCCAGCCGGCCGGTGAGTACGACTACGGGCTGGATGGTGAGCGGCCAACCGTGATCCGGGATGAAGCGTTCGCCAAATGGACGTTGGGGCTGGACTACACGTTTGGCGATGCGTTGTATGTCAACGCGCAGTGGGTTCACGGCATGGTGGACGAATTTGGAGCCGGGGACTTTCTTTCGCCGGGCTATGTCACCCGCGCAGGCGACGCCGATTGGGAAATGCGGCGGATGCGGGTGGGCGACTACCTTGTTGTGGGAGCCGACATTTTGTTGGGCGGGCCCACGTTGCGCATCTTTAGTCTGACGGACCTGTCGGGGTATCGGTACGAAGACACCTCATCCGGTGAAGTCCGGGTGACCAACCACGGTCCATTCAGTGAAGACGGATTCTCTGCTGTGGTCTACCCCGAGCTCATTGTGCCGTTCGAAGGCGGCTTGTCCATGAACGTGGGCGTGGTCAACATGTTGGGGAGAGACCACACCAAGTTTGGCGACCCAGCTGCCGGTGGTACGGTGGCATTCATGAAAGTCAACCACCGGTTTTAACGGTCGGGCGATTCGACCCGTCCATCGTTCTGCAGGACCAAGTGTTCGCATTCGGCGAGTGCCGTAGCGAGCAGTTCGCTCACGCGCCCAAGGTTGTAGGCAGCGGGGCAGAGCTCGATGACGCCTTCACCGGGTGCGGTGAACGATTCGTGAAGGATGCCGGGCAGTTCCATGGCGGGTCTCCGAGTGCTGTGCGGTTCCCTTTGAGCATAGGTTAGAACTATTGACGTGTCAAGACTGTCCGAAATCCACGCTGACTGCAGCGGATCGGCGCCTCAATTCGGCATTCAAAAAAGGTGAATTATCGGGTATTGACGCGGGGATGGCGCGGGTTAGACCGCGGAAAACCTATGCTGAATGGCCATTCATTCGGCCGGAGAGAGACATGTTGGAACGAGTGAAAGAGGAACTGACGAATCTTCAGGAAAAACTTCGCGGCGCGCAAGACCAGTTGGTCGATCAGGCGGACAGCTTTGTTCACCAGGCGCGGCATCGCGCCCACTTGGTGCGCGGTGAGGGCGAAGAGCGGCTCTGGACGCTGGAGACCCAGGCCATCGATTGGGTGGATGGGTTGCTTGAGCGAAGCGATGCGCCCGGTGTCGAGCGTGTTCGTGAGCCCGTTGGGAAGCTGCTGAATCAGGCTCGCTCGAGCGTGTTCGCCAACCCCATCGACGGATACGATTCGTTGAACGCCCGCGCGGCGGCCAACGCGGTCCGGGAGTTGGGCGTGACAGGCCTGCTGCAGATTGAAAAAATCGAGGCGGCCGGAAAGGGGCGAAAGACCGTCTTTGAAGCCATCGAACGGCGACGGCTTGAGCTTCAAAAACTTCCGTTCCGAGACAAGGGCGCGGCTTAAGAACGCCCGAATGGTTGTTGGATGCCACACCTCGGGTGCCACGGCGGCCCTTTGGAGGGTCGGGGCTCTGCGCTTGGTGTGGTTTCTGGCGGTTCTTGGCTGCGAAAAAGCGGGCGATACCGGGGCGAACTCCGTGGGGGACAACGACTCGGGCACGCGCCATTCGAGCGGTGATGCGGCGCCACCGGGTTTCATCGGAAGTCCATGCACCGTCGACGCTGACTGTGACTACGATGGTGCGGTCTGCTTGACGGAGGGATTTCCGAATGGCCTGTGCTCGATGCCGTGCGACACCCGTTGTCCGGACCGGGACGGCCACCCGGTGACGTTTTGCGTGGATGGCGGGGCAGCTGGCGGATTTCCGGATGATGACGGGTGGTGCGTGTCTCGGTGCAGCTTTGATGCGTACGTGGAGAC
>JAYZVA010000193.1:0-11487 GCA_036156175.1 Myxococcota bacterium | reverse complement strand
GACACCGGAACGCCCGGGGACACCGGAACGCCCGGGGACACCGGAACGCCCGGAGACACCGGAACGCCCGGAGACACCGGACCGCCCGGGGACACCGGAACGCCCGGAGACACCGGAACGCCCGGGGACACCGGAACGCCCGGAGACACCGGAACGCCCGGAGACACCGGAACGCCCCCATCGACCGAAGCCGTCGACTACTGCCACCTCCAATGGCCCAACACGGTCACGGGGACCGTGGGAGCCACGTTCGACGCCTACATCTGGGTGTACGAATCGGACGTCACTGGCGCCACTGGGAGCGGCTCCGGCTTGGTCGTTGACCTTGGAATCGGGAACCCTGGCGAGACGCCGTCGGACGATTGGACGTGGTCTGCGTGCAGCTTCGGTGCGCACAAGGCAGGCCTCGATCCCGCCGTCCTCGACAACGACGAATACGCCTGCAATGGCACCTTCCCGAGCCCGGGATCATACATCTATGCGGGCCGCGTGTCTGTCGATGGTGGACCATGGCTGTACTGCGATTTGGGCGCCGAGTTCGGCTCGGGGAGCGACGACGGCTACAGCCCCGACACCGCCGGTACGATGACCTCCGTGCCGTAGGCACCCGCATCCGCAGACTACAGACCCGCGAGCACGTCCTCGCCGTGGGTCTTGGTCTTGACTTTGCCAAACACCTGCGCAACCTTGCCCGCCTCGTCGATGACGTACGAGATGCGCAAGATCCCATCAAACTCCCGGCCCATGAACTTCTTGGGGCCCCACGCGCCGTAGGCTTCGACGGTCGTCCCCGCTTCATCGGACAACAGCCGATACGGAAACTCCTGTTTGGTGGCAAAGTTCTTCTGACGCCGCACGGAGTCCTTCGAGATGCCCAACACCGTGACATTGGCGTCCACAAAGGCGGCGTGGTTGTCGCGGATGTTGCAGCCCTCGGCGGTGCAGCCGGGTGTCGACGCCTTGGGGTAGAACCAGATGAGGACCTTCGAGCCGCGGAAATCCGAGAGTGAGACCTCGTTTCCGTCTTGGTCAAGGTGGGTAAAGTTTGGAGCGGTGTCGCCAACGTTGAGCATGGAATCCCCCTGAGAGCATGGATTAGCGCCTCTCCCGAAGCGCAACAAGCAGCCTGATAACCGCCATCAAACTATGCTCATTCCCATGATGGGATGGTTTTGGTTCTGTTTGGCCTGGCTGGGCGTCGCTCCGGCGAATGCGGCCGACGATGGCCCGGTGGTAATGGCCGTGGCATCGAGCGTGGCCGAGGCTGTGAGTGAGCTCACCCAAGACCACGACGTTCGGCTGGTGGTGGGCTCATCAAGCAGGCTGGCGCAGCAGGTGGACCAAGGCCTGCCGGCCGACATCGTCATCACCGCGAACGCTCGTTGGATGGACCACCTGGCCGCCCGAGGACGGGTGGTGACGCATCGCGCATTCTTGGGCAACCGTCTGGTGCTCATTGGCGAAACACCGTTGGACCGGGCCCAACGCGTGGGGATCGGTGCGCCCGGCGTACCGGTTGGCGACTACGCCCGGGAAGCGCTGCAGCAGCTCGGCGCATGGAGCGGAGTTCAAGACCGCGTCGTACCCTTGCCGAGCGCCGCCGCCATCATGGCACACGTGGAAGCAGGCACCGTGGACGCGGCACTGGTGTTTCACACCGACGCCCGCGCGGTGGCGGGGGTTGCGGCAAGCGCCACGGTGTCGCCGAGCGGCAAGGGCGCGATCGCCTACCACATTGGCCTCACGGAATCCGGTCGGCGTCGAGCGGCGGCGGCCGACCTGCATCGACTCTTGCTCTCACCGGCGTCCGCCGATTCCTTCATCGGGCGCGGATTCACCATCCCGGTGTCGGATGCACCACCCATCTCTCCCCCACCGGGCGCGGCAGCACCGATCGACACCGCTGCGCCGATCCTGCGCTCAATCGGGGTCGCGGTGGGCGCGCTGCTGCTGAGCGTGCCGCCAGCGCTGCTGTTGGGGTGGTGGTTCGCACGCCGAGACTTCGCCGGAAAGGCGCTCATCCACACGCTGTGCCTGGCCCCCCTGGTGCTTCCTCCCGTGGTGACGGGCTGGTTGCTGTTGCGAGCCGCCGCTTGGCTTGGCATCGGGATGGCGTTCACCCCGTGGGCGGCCGTGGCGGCAGCGGCGGTGGTGGGCTTTCCCTTGCTGCTCATCTTGATCCGGCGGGCCATCGAGTCGGTCGACGTCCGCTACGAACACCAAGCCCGCACCCTGGGCATGTCGCCGTTTGCCGCCGTGTGGAGGGTCACCCTGCCCATGGCGCGCTCGGGCATTGCCGCCGGCTGCGTGTTGGCGTTTGCGCGGGCTCTGGGCGAGTTCGGTGCCACCGCGATGGTTGCCGGCGATCAACCCGGGCACACCCGGACCCTGGCGCTGGCGGTGTATGCAGCCGCGGAATCCCCCGGCCAAGGACGCACGGCCGCCGAGCTGGTGGCCGTGTCGGTGGCGGTCACCCTGGCGACCCTGGTGGTCTATGAAACGCTGGTGCGCCGTCAGCGCACCCGCCAAGGCGATTGGTCATGACCGTCTCCATCGCCGTCCAGCACCGCCTCAGCGATGCCGTCGCCATCAACGTCTCCATCGAGACCCCTCACCGGTGCATTGGCCTGACGGGCCCATCGGGCAGCGGCAAGACCACCCTCCTTCACATCATCGCCGGACTCATTCCCGCCGACCACGCCCGCATCGCCATTGGGGCTCAACGGCTGGACCATCGGCCGCCGGAAGACCGTCGGGTGGGCCTCGCCATGCAGCGACCGCATTTGTTTCCACACTTGTCCGTGGAGCGAAACCTCTTGTTCGGCGCCGGATCCAGTTCATCGACCGCCGCCGTTCATGCGTGCATCGAGTGGCTCGAAATTGGGGCGCTGATGGGCCGATCGATCCGGCACCTGAGCGGAGGCGAGCGCCAACGCGTGGCGATCGGCCGCGCCGTCCTGGCGAACCCCAAACTCTTGCTCCTCGATGAACCCTTCGCAGCCGTCGACTCGGACCGCGCCCAGCGCATCGCCGCGAACCTTCGAGCCCACGTGGACGCGGCGGGCATCGCCATGATCGCCGTGAGCCACCAACGCCAGACGTTGGATGCATTGGGGGATCGGACCGTCGTCCTTCCCGCAATCGGTTGACCGGTACGGCGTTGAACCGCCATCCCGTCATCGCATAGGATGGAAGGACGAACCATGGAGCCCCCCGCATGATCGTTCGCCAGCTGTTTGATGCCGACACCAGCACCTACACCTACCTGCTCGCGGACCCCGATCGGGGCGAGGCTGTCCTCATTGATCCGGTGGTTGAACACGTCGACCGTGACCTGAAACTGCTGAGGGAATTGAACCTTCGACTGGTCTATTGCCTCGACACTCACGTGCACGCCGACCACGTCACCGCGGCGGGGACCTTGCGAAGACGAACCCAATGCAAGACGGGCGTGGCCGCGGCTGCGGGGGTTGCCTGTGCCGATGCGACCCTGAATGACGGCGATGTGCTTCGATTTGGCCAGCATGAGATTGAGGTCCGAGCGACGCCCGGCCACACGTCGGGGTGCGTGACCTTTGTCGTGCGCGACCGTGCGAAGGTGATGGCCTTCACGGGCGATGCCATCTTCGTCCGGGGCTGCGGCCGCACGGATTTCCAAGAAGGCGACGCCCGCACCCTGTACCGTTCGGTCCATCGACAGATCTTCTCGCTGGGCGACGACGCAATTCTGTATCCCGGGCACGACTACAAGGGGCACTCGCACACGACAGTCGGCGAAGAGCTGGCGCACAATCCGCGGTTGAACCAGGGGATCTCGGAAGACGATTTCGTGTCCATCATGGGCAACCTCCGCTTGGGCGTGCCCAAGCGGATCGACGTGGCTGTGCCGGCGAACCTCGGGTGCGGACTGGTCGCCGAGGCGGAGCAAAATCAAGCATCTGCCGTCCCGCAGGTCGCAGCGGCCTCGGTTGTGGACCGAAGCGAATGGACCATTGTGGATGTGCGCGAACCCCATGAGTGGGAGGGCGACCTCGGGTTCATCGCCGAAGCCGAGCGCATCCCTGGGGCGCAGCTGCTCGAAGAGGCGCGCGAGTGGGACCGATCGGCGCGGTTGTTGATGGTGTGCCGCTCGGGCCGCCGATCGTGGAACGCGGCCAGTGCCCTGATCGATGCCGGTTTCTCCAACGTGAGCAGCTTGACCGGAGGCATGATCGCGTGGAACGAGACCCACGGCAACGGGGTGAAGGAGTCGTGATCCCGTCCATCGCGATGGCCACCGTGGGCGGGGCAATGATCGGTCTTGCAGCGAGCGCCTTGCTGCTGACCCATGGCCGGATTGCCGGCGTGAGCGGGATCGTGGGCGGCCTGATTCGGCCGCGCGACGCCGCCACGTCGTGGCGGGTGGTCTTCGTCCTTGGATTGCTCTTCGGCGGCGGCTTGTTGGTGGGGTTCGCGCCCGAGACCATCGCGGAACCGTCGTCCCGCTCGATGGCGGCGGTCGCCGTTGCAGGGCTCTTTGTCGGCGTGGGGACTCGGTTGGGCAACGGGTGCACGAGCGGTCACGGCGTCTGTGGCCTGTCTCGTCTGTCCGGACGGTCGATGGCGGCAACCCTCAGCTTCATCGCGACCGGATTCCTGACCGCAACCGCGATTCAGTTGCTGTTCGGGGGGTCCCTGTGATCCCGCACTTGAGCGTCTTTGGGGCCGGTGTGCTGTTTGCACTTGGCCTCGGCGTATCGGGAATGACGGATGCCAATAAGGTCATCGCTTTCTTGAATCCGTTTGGTCAATGGGACCCTTCTCTGGCCTTCGTCATGGTGGGGGCGATCGGCGCCCACATGGCCACACGACGCTCGATCCTTCGGCGTTCAGCCCCCCTGTATGGGTCCGCCTTTTCCGCCGTTCCGCAGCGGGCGGTCGATGCGCGATTGATCGCCGGGGCCGGACTCTTCGGGGTGGGGTGGGGCCTGGGTGGGTTTTGCCCCGGACCGGGCATAGTTTCCGCACCAAGCTTGGGCCCCAGCGCCGCTGCATTTGTGGGCTGCATGGTGGTGGGAATGGCGATCACACGGAAGCTTGAAGCTCGGTTATCCACGAATTCTCCTCCCCAATAACGCGGAGCATTCGACCCGTTGATGCGGTTGAACAATGGGGAGACCGCGACGGAGCGGTTACCCATGCTCCATGCACGCCATCCAAGCCGCTCAACGAACCAACGGCGTCCGATACGCCATTCGGGACGTCGTCATGAAAGCCCGCGAGCATGCCGCCAACGGCATGGACATGCTGTACATGAACATTGGCGACCCGATTCAATTCGACTTCGAGACCCCGCCGCACATCATCGATGCCATCCACCGCTCGATGCTCCACGGCGACACCGGCTACGGTCCGTCCGAGGGAACCCACGAGGCGGTGGCCGCGGTCACGGCGGAAGCACGCCGAAAAGGCATCGACCAGCCCCACCACGTGTTTCTCACCACGGGCGCCAGCGAGGCCATCGAGCTGGCCATGACCGCGCTGCTGGATCCGGGGGACGAGTTGTTGGTACCGAAACCCGGCTACCCCCTGTACAACGCGCTCCTCTCCAAGCTGTCCGCCACCGAGGTCACCTATTCGCTGGACGAAGACAACGACTGGCAACCCAGCATCGAAGACATCGAGCGGCGGATCACGCCGCGCACCAAAGGGTTGGTGATCATCAACCCGAACAACCCCACGGGTTCGATCGCCAACACCGCGACCCTCGACGCGATTGTGGACATCGCGCGTCGGCACAACCTGCTGTTGATGGCCGACGAAATCTACGACAAGCTCACACTCGACGGCGACACCGTGGTCAGCCTGGCATCGCGGGCGGGCGATCACCCCTGCGTCACGTTTGGCGGGATCGCCAAGTGCTACCTGGGACCCGGCCTCCGCGTGGGGTGGGGGGTGGTGAGCGGCCGACCCGACTGGGTCAGCAACTACGCCGACGCGATCGGGCGCCTCGAGCGCGCGCGATTGTGCGCCAGCCACCCTGCGCAGGCATCGGTTCGCGCCGCGCTGGAAGGCCCGCAGACCCACCTAGACGTCAGGATCGAGCGACTGCGGGACCGCCGGGCGCGCCTGATGAGCGGGCTCAACAGCATCGACGGCATCACGTGCGTCGCGCCAAGGGGCGCATTCTACGCATTCCCGCGCCTGCATGGCGTGGCGGACGACAACGCGTTTGTGATGGACTTGATGGCCGCCACTGGCATTGTGTGCGTCCCGGGGTCCGGCTTCGGCCAAAAGCCCGGCACTGCTCACCTGCGATTTGTCATCCTTCCGCCGCCCGACGTCATCGACGCGGCAATGGACCGCTTGGCGGGATTCATGAAATCCCGCTGAACGGGTCGAACCTACGGCGCTGGAATCCAGTCGGAAGCCAATCGGCTGATCGTGCTCGTCGTCACTTCGTACTCGAGGTACATCTCTGCCTGGCTGTTGGGGCGGTTGGTGGACGTCTGCCGGCGGCACAAGCCCCCCGCGTCTTCGTACCACTCCCACCCGTAATCCACGATGGTCACGTCCACGCTCTCGGTCTCTTCTTTGACCAAGATCCCGTCGCTCCACCACTGGCTGCCGGTCTGAGTGTGTCGGAAGTTGTTCTCGCATCCCGCATCGAGGAGGGTCACTTCATCGTCGTACGACACCCCTGCATCGGGTGACGCAAGCTGGTCTCGACCGACGTTGATGCACAACTCCATGATGCCGTCGTCGGCGACAGCAACATCGGCGGACTCGTACACATTGACCCGGGCCACCTTCAGCTTTTCCCCGCTGACGGTCAGGTCTTCGAAGCCGGCAAACATGTACACCGAGTTGCCGTTCTGCGAGAACCAAACGTCGCCCTTCTTGGGATCGTTTTTCGTCAGCATCTGCGCGTCGCTTGCGTTGAGTCCATCGCCGCCAGTGGGCCACAGCGACGCCAACTGAAACGCCGCCACATAGTCCTCGGCCGTCACGCCGAAGTACCGGACGGACGTCGAGACCGGGCGGTCTTCCAACGCGGCAGTGGTGGTCTCCGCAGGGTCTTCACCGGGAAAGTTCCGCTTCTCACTGGTGTACGCCGTTCCGGCCGATCGGGTGGTTTCCATGACCAACGAGACCCACACTTCTTCTTGGTCGTGGGAGTCGTCGGGTACCAACACCGGCACCACCGTCTCGCCCACCACCTGCACGTTGATGCGGTCCTCACCCACCCACTGCGTGACGCGATTGCCCGCGCTCGACATGGCTTCGGAACACGCCTCGCCCGTGCCAAGAACGCCGCTGGATTCTTGGACGCCTTTGCCGGAGACCTCGCGGTAGGTCTTGGTGATCGACTCCACTTCCGACGCGGATTTCACGATCAGACCCACCTCGTAGGGCCCGTTTGAGCCGCAGCCCACGACGGCGGTCAACGCGGCGATTCCGATTGGTGCGCGGAGGCGGGTCATTTTGCACCCCCCAAGAAGTCGGCGCAGGTGTAATCGCCGTAGAACAACCACCCCATCGCATCGCAGGCGGATTCATCGGTGTCCATGCAGTCCGTCCAATCGGGGTTCATGCAGGCACCGGAACCGCTCACCACGGGCGAGCCCGTATCGTCGGCATCCGCATCCGCATCCGCGTCCGCATCCGCATCCGCATCCGCATCCGCATCCGCATCCGCATCGCCATCGTCACCGGCCGATGTGGGCGCGCTGTGGTCTTCCATGCCCTCGCCCCAGACCGAAAATTCATCAAATTCGGAGAGTTTCTTTTCATCGGGAGACACCGACGAATCGGTTCCACATCCCATCGCCATCGCCACCATCAGCATCAATGCACGCATGTTCTACCTCCAATGCACACTTCTGCCTAAGTGCCGGACCCCCTCCATGCCAGTCCTCTTTCTACTTGATCCGCTCCAGCACCGCAGCGGCCCCCAAGCCCCCCGCAGCGCAGATTCCCAACAGCGCCGTGTCTTTGCCCGAGCGGTGCAGTTCGTGTGCCATCGTGTTCACCATGCGCGACCCCGTGGCGGCAAACGGATGCCCGAGCGCGACCGAACCGCCCCGAACGTTCAACACCGCCGGATCAATGCGGCCCACGGCTTCGTCTTCTCCCAATTCCTGCCGCGCAAACCCCGGGTCCGAGAGCATCGCGGCAATCGACAACACCTGCGCGGCGAAGGCCTCGTGCATGTCGATCAGATCCACCGCCGCCAAGGTCAATCCGGCCCGTTTCAACGCGAGCGGCATGCTCAATGCGGGCCCCTTGAGCAACTGGTCTCTGGGATCGACGGCGGAATAGGCCCAGCTTCGAAATGCGGCAAGCGGGGTGAAACCGAGCTCCGTCGCCTTTTCCTCGCTCATGACCAGGGTTGCCGATGCACCGTCGGTCAGCGCGCTCGAGTTCGCTGCCGTCAGCGTGCCATCGCTGGCGAAGGCCGGTCGCAGCCGGGCCATCTTCTCGACCGAGGTGTCTCCGCGCACAATGGTGTCTCGCCCCACGGTGGTTCCGCCGACCGTGACCGGAGACACCTCGTTGTCAAACAGTCCCTCGTCCCAGGCCGAAGCGGCACGATGATGAGAGCGGGCGGCGAGTTCATCTTGCGCCTCCCGCGTAATTCCATGAATTCCGGCCATCTTTTCGGCCGACTCGCCCATCACCTCACCGGTCGATCGCTCGGCGACCTTGGGCATCTTTGGCAACACCCGCGTTGGCGGAAAGAGACCGCCCAGCATCCCAAAAAACCCGCCGACCCCCGATTGCTTGCCCATGGCGAACGGCGCGACCGACCGCACAAACTCGGCCGGCATGGCCACGGTGGCGTTCGAGGTGGAATCCGAACCACCGGCAATGATGACATCGGCTTCGCCGCGTTCAATTTTTGCGACCGCGTCGGTGATCGCCTGCAGCCCCGACGCGCAGGCCCGGGTCACGGTGTTGGCCTCGACCGACGGGGGAAGGGAGAGGTCCAGCACGATCTCTCGAGCCACGTTCGGTGCCAACGAAGGCAACAGCACACCGCCCCAAATGACGGCATCCAGCGCGGCCGGGTCGAGCGCAGTCCGGTTGAGCAGGCCGCGAACGGCTTCCACACCCAAATCGATCGTGTCCAGGGTCATGTATTCGCCGAATGCCTTGACGAACGGCGTTCGGTTTCCAGCCACAATGACGGCGCGGCGCGGTGCGGGGTGGACGGTGGATACTGGCATTTTAGGCTCCGAGCAAGTTGCCACCGCAGACGCGGAGGACGTTTCCGTGCATTCCACTGGCGGCGTGAGAGGACAAAAAGACGATGGTTTCGGCGACATCCACGGGGAGTCCGCCTTGGTTGAGGTTCGACAATCGACGCCCGGCTTCCCGGATTCCGAATGGAATGGCACGGGTCATCTGCGTCTCGATGAACCCGGGGGCAACCGCATTGACCGCGATTCCCCGGGGCCGAAGGATACGCCCCCACTGGCGCGTTGCACCGATGACTCCGGCTTTGGACGATGCGTAGTTGGTTTGGCCCGTGTTTCCCGCAATGCCCGCAATGGACGAGACCAACACGATGCTGCCACCGGAGGGGATGGCTTGCGCGTCCAACAGCGCCTCGGTCACCCGCAGGACGCTCCCCAGGTTGACCTCCAGGGTTGTGTCCCACAAAGACTCATCCATCTTGCCCAAGGTCTTGTCCCGGGTGACGCCCGCGTTGTGCACCACCGAATGAAGCGGGCCCTCCGCGGCGGCCCCGATGGCCCGGGCCGCATCGGGATCGGTGATGTCGAGCGGCAACGCCGCACCGTTCAAGTCGTCGGCAAGTGCTCCGAGCGCCTCCGCGGTGCTGGGGACGTCCAAGCACAGCACACGAGCGCCTTCGGCCGCGAACGCCCGGGCCGTTGCCTCTCCAATTCCCCGAGCCGCCCCCGTCACCAATACGGTCCGGCCCGCGTGAATCTGAGACCACGCCCCGCTTCGCCCCGCAGAGCCCACGTGCACGGGTTGGCCCGTCACAAATGCCGCCCGCGGATCCACCAAGAATCGGAGCGGTCCTTCCCAGCCATCGGTCAGTCCCGGGTCGAGGGTCACAAGATTGGCCGTTGTTCCCTTCCGGCCCATTTCCTTCGACAAGCTCTTCACAAACCCGACCAGTGCCGCGCGACTCGCCGATTCTTGGGCCGTGTCGGCCGAATCGGCGGTTCGACCCACAACGACGATCCGACCGCAGCGACCGACCGATCGAATCCGCGGATGAAAAAAGTCGTACAGCGTCCGAAGCCCGTCGACCGACGATGCGTCGGTGGCATCAAAAATCAACCCACCGAGCGGGCCCTTGTCCTCGTCCGATTCGGCTGCAATCGTGCCCCCCATTGCTTCCACAAGCGCGCAAAGTCGGGGGGCCAAGCCGCCCCCTGCAACCGCCCATCGTGTCCCCTGAAGCGGATCGGGGGCCCACCGCGACTGCGCCCGCACCAGCGGCTGGGGCGTGGGCAATCCCACGGCAGAGAGAACCTTGCGAGAGGCGGGATTGGTCGACCAGTTGAGGAGGGTGTCGCTCATGATGGGTATTTTTCTCCGGGAAGATGAAACAAGGAAAATCGGGCGATTCGGCGCGCTTCCGTGCGCTGGCGTTCGGACCACTCGGGACCGGCCGACGCACCAAAGACGGCGGCGCTGAAATCGGCGGCCACCACCGACCCGATCATCATCACAATGGACTGCACGACGTAGGCCTCCGGGTCCGCGCTCCGGTGCACGCGCCCCTCGGTCCGCTCTGCCTCAATGGACGACGCGATGATGCGGGCCCAGGGCCGGATCGCATCGCCGAGTCGCGTCCGGGTTTCGGCGGGGCGATCAACGACCTCCCGCATCACCAAGAGCGCCCGCGACGGGTCGGTTGAAAAAAAATCATGCACTTCGTCGAACAACGCGCCAAAGCGGTCGTCGACCGAGTGCGCCCGCGCGAGGATGTCCGGCAAGCGGGTCTGCCACTGCCCGAGCAGTTGGTTCAGCACCGCTTCCCGAAGGCTTTCTTTCGACGGGAAGTGGTACAGCAGGCTCGGCTTCCGCATCCCCACATCATCGGCAATGTGGCTCAGCGACGTTCCGTCGAATCCCGAATGCGCAAACCGGCGGGTCGCGGCGGCGAGGATTCGTTCTTTGGTTTCAGACACGGAACACCTACCAATCGGTAGGCATTTGTCTACCATTCGTTAGGTCTTTCGGCAAGACCTTTCTTTTCGCACCGCGTCAGAAGTCGTTACACCCCTCCGATGAGCATTTTTGAGACCCGTCGAGTCCGCCTTCGTCCATGGACCATGGACGATCTCGAAGCGTTTCACTCCATCTGGGGCGATGACCGCGTGATCTGGTGGGGCGACGTCACCGACCTTGCGAGAAGCGCCGGCAAGCTGGCCTCCTGCGTTCAGATCAGCGATGCATGCGGGCCCGACCTGGGGTGGTTCGCGGTCGAACGCCCCGATGGCACGGTGGTGGGCAACGTCATGC